>CAYPVA010000145.1:0-4593 GCA_964414045.1 uncultured Lishizhenia sp.
AACAATTGCTACTTACAATTTTCTTTGCAAGTATCTCATTTTTAGCAGTTTCGCAGTATTACATTACAGTTCCGTTCTCTAATGGTTTTGTTGGTGCGGTTAACAATAACACTTCCGCTAGTAACTGTTATTATCATTCTGGAACAGGTGGGTTAGGATGGACGAATGTGCAATTTGCACAAAATTCAACCGCAACCATCTTTACTGCTCAAGGAAATGACATTCCTGGTTTTGCAGTCATCACTGATAACTCCGGAGTTGAATACAGTATCCCTGGTTTCATTAAGTGGCGAACCAATACTGGAAATACGGTAGAATGTTTTGTCTTTGTACCAACCCAATCCACGACACTCGTAACTAATGGCCTTAACGGTTCGAACAGTTATACCATAACAACCAACCATTATATTGGCTTAACCAAAAATGGTCAAACCTTAACAATTTCTCCTGTTCCAGGACCCGTAACAGGTAACTCAGCAGGTGTGTTGAACGACCTAAATGCCTATTTGGGAACATTTCCTACAATTTCAATTGCTGATGTTACAGTTACAGAGGCAGTTGGATCTGCTACATTAACCGTAACATTATCAGCTGCCAGTACAAATGTCATTACTGTTATTTACACCACTTCAAATGGTACCGCGAACTCAGGAATAGACTACACTACTACAACTAATACTTTAACAATTCCAGCTGGTCAAACAACAGGTACTTTTACTGTTCCTATTATCAATGACGCGTCATTTGAATCGTCTGAAAATTTTACAATTACACTTTCCGATCCAACAAATGCATCCATCCTTGACGGGACAGGAATTGTCAACATTACAGATAATGATGTCAATTCGCCCTCGAGCAACAATTCAGGTTGTGATCCGCAGGCTCTATACGACATTATTGGAAGTGCCTACCATCAATCTGTAGCACAAAAAAGCGATGGTTCATGGTCATGTTGGGGAGCACTTATGGGTTCTGATGGTGTAACTCCTGTACTAAGCCCACAAGAAATAAATGTGACTAATTATCCTGCTTTAACCGGGACGCCTATAAAAGCAGCTACTGCTTCCTCGGGAAGTGGAGCCAACGAACAATCTGTATTACTCACTACCACTGGATTGTTTGCTTGGGGTAAAACAGGGGTGATTTTCTCCAGTACTATTGCTGCTACGACAACATTTCAAAAGCTAACAATTAATGGTCAAACTAATGGTTTACCGAGCGGCGTGAATCCAACAGATGTTGAAATGATGTTAGCACTTGATGGTGCATTAGCAATTGTTACTACCAATGGGAATGTCTACGTTTTAAACAATACCCTAAGCGCAGTTTATTATGGTGACGGAAGTGCTTCTGTTAATAATGCTTGGCACCAGGTTAAATTAAATTCCTCATCAAATCTAACAAACGTCATTGCTGTTCGCGGGCAGATTGCGGATGACACACATGGCGCCTTCATGGCTTTAACCTATGACGGGACAACTTATAAAATATATACTTGGGGTACAACAAGTTATTTAGGAAATAACACGGTAGCTGCATCTCGAAATTATGCGACTGAAATGACCATGCCATCTGGAATTACCCCTAAAATGATTGGTGTGACAGGTGGAAATAGTGCCCTAAGAAATAATTCATACTTCGTTTTAGCAACCAATGGTCAGTTATTTTCTTTGGGGGCAAATGATGTTAAACAACTCGGGGATTTTACAACCACTGAGCGCAAAACTTGGGTCAACGCTAAACAAAATTCAACAACAATATTTAGTAACATCAGTTTCATAAGTGCACAAGAGCATGACGCTAAATTTCCAGCTGCCGCGGCAATCACAAGTTCAGGAGATCTCTATATGTGGGGGGAGAATGGAGGCAACATGCTTGGATTTGTCACAACTGACGTAGCAGTTGATCCATTCATGCCGGGTGGATTCACTACTGGTGTAGATATTGCAAAAATCGTAGAAGTGGGTGGGCACACCTCAGTATATTTAAAAGAAAATTCAGCTAAATTCTGTTACGTTGGTCATAAAACAGCAGGTAGTATGGGTGATGGTACTAGTGCAAGCTCAAATCCTTATCTTTTTGATTGCAACGCTACACCGGTTATAAATATTTGTGGTTCTACTGGTTGGGATTTAGGGGATGCGCCAGTAATTTATGAAAATGGGGGTGGTAGTAATTATGCAATGCACTTCTACGTTTCAGATCCAGATTTATATCTTGGTACCGGTGCGCCAACTTCCAATGACGACAACCCGCATTCTGTGGTAATTGCCACTGATAATAATGGCACAAATGGAGATGGGGCTGAGGAAAATGGTGTATCAAGTTTTCCTACGATGTTGAATACGGCAACAAGTTATACTTTCCCTGTTACAGTATATAATAATACAGGTTCAACAGCTAACTTGTACGTTTGGGTTGACTGGAATAACAATGGTAAATTTCAGTCTACAGAAATCTATTCTACTACCGTTGCTTCATCAGCTACTTCCCAAATTAAAACAGCCTCATTCAGTGGTTTAAGCGGCCTTACTGACGGACGAAGATACGTTCGTATACGTTTGTCAACTTTTACTTCTACTGATAATTCAGCAACAACAACAGTTGACGAAAGATCTTTAGGATTCTTGGCAGATGGGGAGGTTGAGGACCACTCTTTCTTTGTTACAACCTCTAATCCAAATCCTAATGTTGCGCCAGTCACTAATAACGTTACTAACGCAGGGACAATTGCATTAAATGCTTCAGCGACTGATATAGATAGCGGATCATCATCTGATAGTGATGGTACAGTAGTGGCATATCGAATTATAAGCTTACCGGCTCACGGAACACTCTTTAAACAAATTGGATTAAGTCTAATACTTGTATCATTAAATGAAGCAATGACGGTTGCTGACTTTGACGCTTTAAAGTATGAGCCAAACTCGAATTATGCAGGTCCAGATGTATTTACCTATTCAGCAATTGATGACGACGGTGCAGAAGATGCAACCCCAGCGAACTTCAATATCAACGTTCACATCAACGTTTCTGCAGACGCGGGGCCAGCAACGGCAACAATTTGTGCTGGTAACACCTACACAACTGCAGGTTCTTCCTCAAACGGTACAATTGCTTGGACAACGTCCGGTACTGGTTCTTTTACGAACGGAACAACAAATACAGCCACTTACACACCAAGTGCTGCTGATATTAGCGCTGGTACCGTTACGTTAACAATGACGGTAACTGGTTCCGCTACGGTAACTGACAATTTAGTTTTAACAATAACCCCTGCTGCATCTGCAGGTACCATTTCAGGCACTACAGCCATTTGTTCTAACGGAACTTCTACTCTAACCTCTTCAGTTTCTGGTGGGACTTGGTCTTCAGCAACTACTTCAGTTGCTACAATTAACGCTTCAGGTGTTGTTACTGCTGTAGGTGCTGGCACAACGGTGATAACTTACACAGTTGCAGGTACTGGCGGTTGTTCGAATGCAACTACTACTGCGACAGTTACTGTTACAGCTGCACCATCTGCTGGAACTATTACTGGTACTCAAACAGTTTGTGTTGGGGCAACAACAACTTTTACCGCAAATAATGCTTCTCAAGGACCAACTGTAACTGGAGTGGCACTTGACTTAGATGGTAATGACGACTACGTTACTGCCCCGTCTGCTGTCTATTTTGATGATGACACTTATACAATTGAAGGTTGGATTTATGTCAAATCCCATGCATTCTATCAACGTTTCATTGATTTCGGTGTAGGCACAAATAACAGTAACGTTATTCTAATGATGAGTGAGGCAACCAACGGTAAACCAGGATTCTGTAACATCAATGCTGCTGGACAACAAGACTTCATTATTAGTAATACAGCGCTTCCTTTGAATCAGTGGGTGCACCTTGCCGGGGTTCGAGATGGCTCTTTTGCAGCAATATACATTGATGGTGTATTGACTGCATCAAGTTATTCTTGGTTTATTAACACCGAAAATACAACAAGAACAACTTGTTTCATTGGAAAAGATAACTGGGGAGTGCCAAATACCTCAGATGCAAAACTAAGTGAACTTAGAATTTGGTCAACTGCTAGGACACAAGCTCAGATTCAAAACAGCATGAATTTGGATGTTGCTTCTCAACCAGGTTTGAGACTACTTTACAAATTCAACGAAGGGACGCCAAATCAAAACAATACAAGCATCAACTCCATTGTTGACTACAGTGGGGCCAATTACAATGCTGGTGGACCTGCAAACGGCACTTTAAATAATTTTGCAAAAACAGGAACAACTTCAAACTGGACAACCGGACGCACTACAACACAAACCGGAACATGGTCTAGTTCTAACACTGCAATTGCAACTGTGGATGCAAGTGGTGTGGTTACCGGTGTATCTGCTGGTACTGCCACAATTACTTACACCATGCCTGGAACAAGCCCATGTGCTAATGCAACTGCAACAAGAACAGTTACTGTAACTGCTGCGCCATCGGCTGGAACGCTTTCAGGCACTCAGACAGCATGCATTGGAGCAACTACTACTTTCTCTTCAACCGTTTCTGGTGGCGCTTGGACTTCAAGCAATACTGCAATTG
>CAYPVA010000146.1:0-4592 GCA_964414045.1 uncultured Lishizhenia sp.
TTGTCGAGGTAGTAGCCAGTATCGCTCAATATTACTTTATATTCTTCTGGCTGTTCTTCTTGACTACCTAAATAATTGAAACCGTCAATCTGCAAAGTAAGTACTCTATTTCCCTCAATGATCGTATCGGCCTTACACTTGATTGTTTTATATTGTTTGTCGCGGTAACAAGCCTCCCCTGTTTTTGGATCATGCCACTTTCTTCGATAAAGAATTTGAAGTTCATCACCCGCTTGTATGTCAAAGCGATTGTTGACAGTCTGTTGCTGCTGCATGGCTGAAGAGAGTTCATTGTATGCCTTCCCTAGCATTTGCTTGGTGTAAATGTGGTCTTTTCCATAAACAGCAAGGGTCTGGATATCCGCAATGATGACAACATACGTCTCGGCATCATTTTTTAGATAATACTTTCGAGGGGTTTGTAGACTAATTTCTTTTTGATCTACGGTTTTTTCATTACCAATCGGCACAAAATCTATCATTTGCTCATTGCCAAACAAAATGCCTTTTTGCCTTTTATCGGTTTTATAATCCACTAAATGAATCGTTTCCATGCGCTGATTAAGCAATTGATACCGACCATTTTCAAAGGTCTCATAAAATATTTGGGAACTATCAATTTGAGCACTATGCTGAAAATAATCCATTTTGAATTTCACAAAGCGATTGTCATCGATCACTGTGTCCGCCAAATCAGTTCGAAATTGCAGGCCTAAAATCACATTGTTTTGCTCGTAAAAACTTGCATGAACATAAATCTTAGAATTCGCTAATTCTTGCCTAGAATTTTGCCCAAAGGAGATAGTGCTGAGGAGTAAGAGTATAGTGAGCAAAATTTTTGTCATGGGTGCTCTAATTTTAAACGAATCAGCATATGAAAAATCAAAAGCCCTAAAAACCAAATTTTTATAGCGTAAATGGAGAGGGGGAGATGCATACGTTTGATTTTATTTCAATTGCTTGATTTTGGCTTTAGCATATTTTTTGTCTTGCTTGTCACCATATTTCATCAACAATCTGTAATAGGCTTCGGCTTTGATATTTAAACCCAATTCATTGTATGTTTCAGCAAGATTATTAATGACGACAAGGTCTTTTGGATTCAGTTGGTAGGCAGCATAAAAAGGGGTAAGTGCTTTTTCATATTGTCCCAAAAGAAAGTATACCGCACCTATGTTGCTGAGGCTTTCAATATGATCAGGATACACCTTTAAAACAGCCTCAGCAATTTTCTGCATGTTGTACAACAAGGTATCTTTTGAAGTCGCATAAAGGTCATTTTGATAATCCTGAATGGAGCTCAACATCCTTTCTTTGGGTTGTTCTAGCGCGCTATTTTCGGACCACAACCATTGATTTTGATTTATTGCAGAATAGTCAATAGTTTGAATAATTTGCTCCGTAAAAGCCTCGTAATTTTCTAAGAGACCTAAAAAGTAAATTTTGCCAAAACGCATATCCAGCCGATTCGGAAAGCGTTCAATACCCTTATCTATCCATTCAATAGCTTTTTGAGTATACAAATCGTCATAACTCACTTGCTTGTACATATATTCAGCCCGATTTTGCTTACTGCTATCTTGGTTTTCCATTTCAAGAATCATGTACGCATTTTGCTTCAGGTCCTGACCAATTACCAGAACCTCGCTCCTGCTCTTTTCTACAAAATAATTGAAGTAGGCGACATAAAGCTCTGCATCATTTAGGGTATGTTTCTCCCAGTTTTCAAGCAAGATTCTTTGGCCCAAAGTATCCTCGTTTTCGGACAACAATTTGAATTGTTGCCACTCATTTTGCCCAAAAAAACTTTGAATGGTCAATAAAAGAACGGCACTGAGTAGGTGAATTTTCATCTATAAATAAAATATGAAATTATTGATTTTCAAGGGCTTTATAACAATCTATTAAGGATATTTCAAACCAAGTTCATTCACGTCTTTTTCAACAGAAATCCATTCAGACCCGATGGCAGCAGTACTTGGAATTACTTTAGCGATCATAAAATAAGGCGTTAAATACTGTACCTCTACCTTACGTTCATTATAGCCAAGCGCACCGATATCTTGCATTTGAAACTCTATTGTTTTGAAACGAGAATGGCGACTTTGATATAAGATAGATTGGGTGTGCCATGAACTACTCGAGAATATGATTTTCAACGGGCTTGTAATTATAATAAAAACAAGCATAATCGCCGGAAAGAGCGTCCAGATAACGCGTTTGAAAATCGGCTTGAAAACAAAAAAGTTCCACATAAGCAATAACGGTGAACCTACGAGAAAGCCAATGTAAACAAATGTTTTAATAGCTTGGGCCTTTATATCAAAACCAGTGAAACCGTCTAAAAAGAAGAGTAGCACGAGGACTACATAAAGTATATTTAAAATGCGGGTGGTACGGTTTTTCATTGTTTTTTCTAAGTTAATATTTACTAACTCCTCCTATCCTCGATGTTCTGCACTTCCCCAGACTTTATAGCAAATAAAAAAGACAATGAAACCGGGTATTGAGCCGCTGGCATTTAACTTTAACGATGTATTTGGCGGTTTCCAGCCACCCCATGTGGTACCGCTGAAAACTGAAGTCAAAAATATGAAAACTGCCAAACCTCCAATGAAAATTACTAAGGCTAATATCTTGAGGACTTTCATATTGTAGCCGGTCTTTAATATTTTATTTCTCAATATTAATGCTTTTCTTGTCACTTTTTGAACTCCATTGACACTTACCTCATTAAGATGCAAATAATACTAGAATGAGCATGACCAAAAAGAAACAATTTATGGAATTGTACGAACCTGTGCACGGGAACTTCGAACGATTCTGTAAGGCGCGTTCTTATGGTGTTTGTGATTTCAACGACTTGATGCATGATGCCTTGGTCATTGCCTTTGAGCAATTTGATACATTGAAAAATAAAGCTGCATTTCTGGCTTTTCTTTTCGGAATTGCAAATAAGGTTCATGCAAATTTTCGTCGCAAAAACAAACCACTTACTTTTTCTGATACAAAAGGCATTGAGCAAGCGCAAGATCAATCCTTTTCTATCGACCGTAAATTTCAAGAAGATGCCCTTTATGATGCTTTAAATACACTTTCAGAGGACTATCGCAACTGTATCATCCTTTTTGAAATTGCCGGTTTTTCATTAAAAGAAACAGCTGCCATTCAAGAATGCACCGTAGACGCCGTCAAACAAAGATTGGCTCGTGGAAGAAAAATGCTCAAAGACGTTTTGTCTGAAAAACTCACTAAAACTATCGCCTTATGACAGAGCTTGATTTAGACATTTTATTCAAAGAAAAACGGGATGAACCGATCACTGTTCCGATAGAAGCCGTTGAAAAATGGCTAAAGGGTGGTATGCTTGCGCTTGGCTTATTTGCAACAATTAAATGGTTATTTACTCAAAAAACGAAACTTATGTTAACAAGTATTTCTTCAATTTCTATTGCTACTACAATGGCAATATTATTTTTCAATTCGTCGTCATCAACATCATTGAAAACCAAGCAACAGGCCTCGGCAAATAAGCCTGGTTTTCAGCAAGAATTGGTCAAATCAAAAAGCAATCTGCCAATTAAAAATTCGATCTTCACCATAAAAAATGCTCGACCTGAAGGGCTGAATAAAATCAACATATTACGGCCAAATCAAGTTTTAAAAGAACAACAAAATCAACTTTTAGTATCTGGTCCAAATGCGAGTTCTGAACAGAAAAGCGTAATGAACAATGAAGTGAAATTCACGCGCATCAATACAAACGGTTTTGTCCATTTTACTTTAGTTAAAGGTACCAATTGCTCTGTACAAGACAACATTCATTATAAAGACGGCGAACCTCAATTGCAATATTCCATTAAAAATGGTGTTTTGTTTTTGAATAGTGCTAGCGAAAATAAAGCCAGCGACTTAATCATCACCGTTTCAGATTTGGAAAAAATCAATCTCAATGGTTTTTGCGAAATGACCACAAATTCTGAATTCAAAGCTGATGAATTGGAATTAGATATCAACGGATTTTCAAATTTAAACATCGATCTAAATGTTGATGATTTAGAAATCGAGTTGAATGGAGAAACCAAAGGCAAAATGAATCTTAAAAGTAAACATATTGAATTGGAGAGCAACGGTTTTTGTGAGTTAGAAATTACCTGCGATTTTGAACAAAGCTGGATTGAAGTGGGTGGCTCTTCCAAGCTTACTCTTTCGGGAAATTCCACATTAACTAGTTTGGAAATAAGTGGAGAAAATACACTGAATGCAGAGAATTTTTACGCTCAAGATTTGGTTCTGAACATGAGCGGATACAATAAGAAGTTTGAAACAACAGTTACGTCAACTTTAGATGTTGAGATCTCAGGTAACAACACAGTTATTATCAATGGATCTCCAAAGATTGTTCATCAAGAAGTCATGGAAGGTTCTAAGTTAAAAATGAAGGAGTGATTCTGGATTTCATGGCTATTTGTCAGACCACAAATCAAAATCTTTAGAGTTTATCAATCAATTCATTTGTCTGGCAAAGGCGTCTGTAACGGTTAATCTTAAAATCCAAATGAGTGATTCATTTGGATTTGTTTCTATTTTCT
>CAYPVA010000147.1:0-1272 GCA_964414045.1 uncultured Lishizhenia sp.
AAAGAAATTACCCGTATAGAGAAGTTTCTGAAAATCAAAGGAAACACACTGGTACCACTCAAGCTTTTCCTCTCTGATAAAGGTTGGGTGAAGCTACAGATTGCCTGCGGCACAGGTAAAAAACTCCATGACAAGCGCCACGACCTCAAAGAGAAAGACGACCGACGCGAAATGGACAGACTGCTCAAAAGATAACCTATAAAAAAAAAGCCCGAAGATTCGGGCTTTTTTGTTGTCAACTCCTTGAGTTAGTCTTTGATCACTGGGTAACCAGGGTATTTCTTTTTATCAAACACGAATTTGGTGTCGTCAATATCAGGGTTTGCCGTAAACTTTGTTACGATGTAAGTCATGACCGTACCATCTTTGGCTTTCATACTTGCTTTTAGCAGTTCGTTTTCTGTTTTCGAAATATAGAGCACAATCGTGTGGTATTCTGCCTTTGCCGGAACTTTAGGATATAAATTAATGACGTGTACTGCAACTCCGTTGAGTTTATCTTCGTGGTCATATTTGTTTTTAAAACCAGTTTCCCAGATGGTCATGAGTTTTTTAGGGTTGATAGACTCTTCATCGTTGGCATTGGCGTCAGATTCATAAACTGAACGCTCGTCTTTGACGATAGTCCAGGTTTTAACTCCATTACAAATCATGGTGTTGTCACCATAAGAAGCATAAAATTTATTGCCTTTTACCCAACCTTTTCCGATTTCGTTTTCGTTGGTGCCGGTTGTACTGTTTTTAACGCTTGCAGAAAACTCAATGTAAAAGGACTTCATTCCTTTCATTTTCGTAGAGAGTCTGTCAAGAATTCCTTGAGCTTTAGCATCTTGTGCACTGGCATTTAGCGTAACGAATGAAAGCACAAGGGAAAGAAGTAAAAATCGCATATCAATTATTTTCAGTGCAAATATCAGAAATTATGCCAAATACACGAAATCTTTAATGAACAACAATGAGTGGTATATGACTAATAAGCGCTGCACTTTGAATTTGAAGTAGGTAAGTGCCTGCATTCAGTTCGTTAGGAAGGAATACGGCCTCGTTTTTGCCGTATCTTTTTATTTCTTTGCCATGCATATCGCGAAGAATAACACGATCAAAATCAGGTCCTTTGATTTGAACCATGCTTCCCGGACAAATGGGGTTAGGGTAGATGCTTCTTTTTTCGTCAGTCAATGCCTGTTGTTGCGCCATCGAACCGATTTGAATATTGTCCAAATACACACAATTTCCCCAGCCACCGATATTTCTGAATGCTACTTGTATGAG
>CAYPVA010000147.1:1372-4570 GCA_964414045.1 uncultured Lishizhenia sp.
CCAAATACACACAATTTCCCCAGCCACCGATATTTCTGAATGCTACTTGTATGAGGCCGATTTGCGCGTAAGCGGATAAATCGAGCGAGTCTTTGCGCCATTCTGAAGCTGCTGGAACAAAGAAACTCTGGTTGTCAGGTGCTGTCGCTAAATCTGTTCCCCCTTTGTAATAAAGTATTTGCTCGGTTTCAAAGCAATCAGTAGAAACAACAACTTGTAAGGAGTCTGAATAACCTGCTCCCCAACGCGCATAAGCCACATCAAAATATAACTTGGGCTGGTAATCGAGAAAGGCAGTTTGCAGTGGGAAAATAATATCGTCATGAGTGCCATCCGAATTGATATTGTAGTTGTCAAATACAGACGCCTGACTTGAATTCCCAAAGCTACCTGCATTGGTAGCAAGTGTCCAGGTTCCACTTCCATTTTCATCCCAAACGGACCAACCCGAAGGCAGGAATGCAGCTTCAAATGATTCTTCAATTCCGGACTGAAACGCAAAGAAATCAAGCGAAACATACAAAGAATCGGTATCGGTATGGCCATTGGCGTCGGTAATTGTAAGTATAGCTAGATGTTGTCCTGCATTAGGGAAATAAACACTTGGATTTCTAAGACTTGAAAAAGCGGGTATACCAGTCGGGAAATGCCAGCTCCAGCTCGCACCTTGATGAGCTAAGTACGAATAATCGTCAAAATAAAACGAATCGATGTCACAGATAACGGTTTGGCTTAATTTGTCAACGGTAATTCTTGCCTGTACGCTACTTGGGTTTTCGACTAAATCGCTTTCATAAATACCTTTTCCATATGTCGCTAAGCGTATTTTTTGATCGCGATAAAACGGTTTGAGTATGTTTCCATTTGTAAAGGTTGGTAAGCCATTGTTTTCAAGCGAGAAATTTTGAGCATTATTTCGGTAATACAGTGCTTTGTTGGTCGCTACGTAAATACCACCATCGGTTCCTGCAATATGAACCAATGCTTGTACAGATTCATTATTGAGTAAACTACTCGTTAAGTTTGTCCAATTGGAACCTCCATCGCTCGTTTTGAAAACTTTGAATCCATTGGATCCGCTGGGGTAGGCCAACCACAATTCTTGGTCATTCGCCGGATTGAGTGCGAGTAACATCCGACTTGAATTTCCACTTGGGATACTGAGTTGTGTCCAGTTAAGGCCTCCATCAGTCGTTTTCCAAAGTTTTCCTACAGCGCCACTTGCAGCCCTTTGATTCAGGTACATGATAGCTGGGTTTTGATCGGAAATCTCTATGTAATTGACTTTTTCATTGACATTGGCACCAAAAGTTTGAACGAGTTCAAAGGAAGCACCTTTATCATTGGTTTTGTATAAACTATTTTCCTTTCCTACATAGGCAATGGCGTAACAATGTGGATGAAAAACCAACTCACTTGACTCCGCCGCCCAATAGCTTTCATTAGGGTCAATGCCGAAAGAGGCATTTTGAATAGCACCTTGTAATTGTAGCGGAATTCTTTTGCCATTGATGTCTGAAAAATAGGTGAGGCGGTTGTCTCCGGGGTTCACGTAACCTGTAGGTGCTTCGCCACCACCTAATTCAAGGAAATTTCCAGCGCCATAGTTTTCATGGTAAGCCAAATTCCCGTTGTGATACAGCCCACCAACCAATACATCTTCATTCCAACCATTGTCAAAGCCCCAATAATCTGAACCGTGTACGCCCGACATCAAAAAGTCTGGTTGGCTCGTTACAAAATCAGTTGAATGATAGATACCACCATCTGTGGTGATCCAGGTATGGTTTCCAATGACTCTGAAATCTTGGTTATCCACATGTAATTGCAAAGGGCCACCTACATAACCCGAAACGGCACTAAAAGTGAGCCCCCCGTCAGTGGAGCGATAGAGGTTGAGCCCCCCTATTAATATTTCATTCGCATTATTTGGATTGGCAACAATGGCGCAATTATAAAACCCTTGATGGTAATTCCAAGTGGGCGTTCCCATGGCTAAATTGGGATGAGAAGTGGTGTACGGACCTCCTACAGGGCCGTTTGGCAAGCTCCAAGTTTGTCCTGAATTTTCAGATACATAAATACCAATGTAACCGTAGTCATTGGGTTTGGAATCTCCAATGAGATAAGCATATACTTTTTGAGGGTTTGCGCTCGAAACCGCCAAGCGTCCGCCTCCGTCTATTCTAGCTGGGTCTGTCGAACTATACCACCCGTTGTCTTGTAGTGTCCAAGTCAGGCCGGCATCTATTGAGTAATAAAATTCAGTGCGGATAAGTGTCGGATTATTTCTCAGTAAATAAAGTGTCTGACTAGCACCTGGTTTTTGCTTGATGTCATAACTTTTTTGGCTGAAGAGTAAAGTCCAGCTATCTCCTTGGTTCGTGCTGCGATATAAGCCTTTGTCTGTAGCCGCCAAAATGATATTCGGATCGGCGGGTAGGATCAGTATTTCATTGGCATTGAGCCCAGTACTTGTTAAAACTTGAGTCCAAGATTGGGCGCCATCTGTACTTTTGAAAATGCCTTTGTTCCCTGCCGCAAAAACAATGTTGCCATTTGTTGGATGGACTTCAATCGCCGTGACACCGCCACCAAAATCTATTGTTTTGGAGGCTAATATCCAATTTGCTCCCGCATTGTTACTTTTATAAACTTCACCAGGCTCTGTTCCGCAATAACACATATTTGGCTGTCCTTCACACTGGTCGAATGAATAAACATTGGTTTGTCCTGATCCCTGAGTGGCGCCATCTTGAAAATTGGTGATAGGCCCTACAATAGACCAATTACTTGCCTTGGTTTGCTGTGTTTGTTTTTTAAGATAGGCATTGTTTTGTTGCGCAAGATCGCTTGTGCTTGGCATGGTAAGAAATCCATGGTCATCGATGTTGTACTGCGCTTTGCGCATCAAGCGCTTGTAATATTGCGTGTGGTAATTCTTCTCGAATGGATGCTGCGCATAAAACGCCTCATAAGCATTTCTAAGCGCAAAAATGTTTGGATTTTCGGAGTACATCAGTTGGGCCCATGCTGGTAGGGTACTGATTTCATAGACTGAAGGTTTGGGCATTTGTTGCGCCCTTAGCGCATTGTTGAATAGGAGCGTTAAAAGTAGGAGGTAGGTAAATGTCTTCAACATATGGCTATTTTTGAAACCACAATTTAAGAAGAAAAAGGGGCTTACAAAAATCGGTT
>CAYPVA010000148.1:0-1837 GCA_964414045.1 uncultured Lishizhenia sp.
AGGAAATCTGCTATTGGATCTGTATTCATTTCTTTTCTTTTTTCTTAATTACCAACTTGCTTTCTTAACTCCTGGGATTTTACCAGCCAAAGCCATTTCGCGGAATGTTACCCTTGAAATACCAAATTGACGCATGTAACCTCTAGGACGACCAGTCAAACCACAACGATTGTGTTTTCTGATTTTAGAAGAGTTAGCCGGTAATTTTTGCAATTGCATCATTGCATCCCACTTTTGAGACTGAATTTCTTCAGATGCATCTGTTGACTTCAAAACTTTAGTTAGTTCTGCACGTTTCTTTTCGTAACGCGCAACTAATCTTTCTCTTTTGCGCTCACGCGCTTTCATTGATTCCTTAGCCATTTCTTTTATTTTTTAATAAATGGAAAACCAAATGCATCCAACAATGCTTTTGCTTCTTCGTCGCTGTTGGCTGATGTAACGAAGGTGATGTCCATTCCTAGGATACGATTTACTTTATCAATATCGATTTCAGGGAAAATGATGTGTTCCTTGATACCGAGGTTGAAATTACCGCGACCGTCAAATCCTTTTGGATTGATTCCACGGAAGTCACGTGTACGTGGCAATGCTACAGAAAGTAAACGATCAAGGAAATCGTACATACGATCGCCACGAAGCGTTACTTTGGTTCCGATTGGCATCCCTTTACGTAACTTAAAGTTAGAGATATCCTTTTTAGAGATGGTAGTAATTGCTTTTTGACCAGCAATACGAGAAAGGTCAGCAGCAGCGCTATCAATAAGCTTCTTGTCTGCAACTGCATCACCCATACCTTGGCTAAGTACAATTTTTTCCAATTTAGGAACGCTCATTACAGATTTGTAATTGAAACGCTCTTGAAGCGTTTGCTTGATTTCGTTCCTGTACTTTTCTTTTAATCTTGGCGTGTAACTCATTACTTAATCACCTCCCCTGATTTTTTTGAATAACGTACTAATTTTCCTTTTACCTCTTTTCTTCCGATACGGCTAGCAACACCGTTGCTGACAACCATAAGGTTAGAAATGTGGATAGAACCTTCTTTTTCTTCGATTCCACCTTGAGGATTTGTAGCGCTTGGCTTGTTGTGTTTTTTAATCATGTTAACACCTTCAACTGTTGCGCGCATTTTTTCACGATCGATAGTGGCAACTTTGCCCTCACGACCTTTGGACTCACCTGAAATCACTTTCACGGTGTCTCCAATTTTGATGTGTAATTTCTTTTGCATTACTCAATGAATTATAACACCTCAGGTGCTAGTGAAACAATTTTCATGTAGTTACTTTCGCGCAATTCACGAGCAACAGGGCCGAAGATACGTGTACCACGCATTTCACCTGCTTGGTTGAGGATCACACAAGCATTGTCGTCGAAGCGGATATAAGATCCGTCTGGACGACGAATTTCTTTTTTCGTGCGAACTACAACAGCTTTTGCAACTGAACCTTTTTTAACGGCTCCGTTTGGCATTGCACTTTTAACGGCAACAACAATTTTGTCACCAACTGAGGCATAGCGTCTTCTAGTTCCGCCTAATACTCGGATGCACAATACTTCCTTGGCTCCTGAGTTGTCTGCAACTGATAGTCTGGATTCTGTTTGTATCATTTTCCGATTATTTAGCGCGTTCTACAATTTCTACCATTCTCCAGTTCTTTGATTTACTCAAAGGACGTGTTTCCATGATACGAACGGTATCACCAACATGACAATCGTTGTTTTCGTCGTGAGCAACGAAACGGGTAGTTTTCTTAACGAACTTACCGTATTTCGGGTGCTTCACTTTACGCTCAACAGAAACGACAATGGATTTTTCCATTTTGTCACTGGT
>CAYPVA010000148.1:1937-4569 GCA_964414045.1 uncultured Lishizhenia sp.
GAAGCTTCAATCTGACGTGAAGTAATCCATCCTGGTTCCAAAGCCTTTAATCCGAAAGATCCGAATGCGATGGTTGAGCCACGATGAGCTAAACCTCGGTTTCTACCTTTCTGTACTCTTCTAAATTTTGTTCTTTTAGGCTGTAACATTTCCTGTCAATTTAACTGTCTTATTACTTCTTCTTTCTTTTGAATGACGCTGGCTTGCGGTCACCTCCTTGGTTGTTAGCACCACCGGCGTTCATGCCGATATTTGGAGCTAAATCGCGTTTGCCATAAACTTCGCCACGGCAAATCCAAACTTTCACACCAATACGACCGTAAGTTGTGTGTGCCTCAGATACTGCGTAGTCGATGTCTGCACGGAATGTATGTAAAGGTGTACGACCGTCTTTGTACATTTCTGTACGTGCCATTTCAGCACCATTCAAACGACCAGAGATCTTTACTTTGATTCCTTCAGCACCCATTCTCATCGTACCGGCGATTGCCATTTTAATTGCACGACGGAAAGAAATACGAGCTTCTAATTGACGAGAGATGCCATCAGCAACTAAGCGTGCATCCAATTCAGGACGCTTCACTTCGAAGATGTTGATTTGAATCTCTTTCTTCGTCAATTTCTTTAATTCTTCTTTTAGTTTGTCAACTTCTTGACCACCTTTTCCGATGATGACACCAGGACGAGCAGTGTTGATAGTTACTGTAACTAGTTTAAGGGTACGCTCGATAATGATCTTAGCGATGCTAGCTTTCGCTAGACGAGCGTTCAAGTAACGACGAATTTGATCGTCTTCAACGATTTTATCTTTGTAATCGTTACCTCCGTACCAGTTTGATTCCCATCCGTGGATGTAACCAAGTCTATTACCTATTGGATTTGTTTTTTGTCCCATTTCTTCTAGTTATTTTGTACCATCTACTACGATCGTCACGTGGTTCGATCTTTTTCTAATTCTGTGTGCACGACCTTGTGGTGCTGGCTGAATGCGTTTAAGCATTGTACCACATCCTACTTCAATGCGACTCACTACCAATGTTTCTTGGCTGATATCCGCACCCTCGTTTTTTTGCTCCCAGTTTGCAATTGCAGAACGGAGTAATTTACCGAGGCTCGTAGAGGCATCTTTACTATTGAATTGAAGAATGTTTAAAGCCTTATTGACTTCAACACCACGGATCAAATCAGCCACCATTCTCATCTTACGAGGAGAAATAGGTGAATCATTCAAGCGCGCAATGGCCATTGACTTCTTATTTTCTTTCAGCTCTTCAGCTTTTAAGCGTTTTCTAGCTCCCATGACTGTAATAATTCTTAACGTTTCTTATCTTTTTTATTACCGGCGTGTCCACGGAAGTTACGGGTAGGGGAGAATTCTCCTAGTTTATGACCTACCATGTTTTCCGTTACGAATACAGGAATGAACTTGTTACCGTTGTGAACGGCGAAAGTCAAACCAACAAATTCCGGAGTAATCGTGGATGCTCGTGACCATGTTTTGATAACAGCCTTGCTGCTAGACGCTTGAGCATCGTCAACTCGTTTCATCAACTTATAGTGAACAAACGGTGGTTTCTTTAATGAACGACTCATACCTTAATTATTTCTTTCTTCTTTCTACAATTAACTTATCGGAATACTTGCGCTTAGATCTAGTTTTAAATCCTTTAGCAGGCATACCATTTCTTGAACGTGGGTGACCACCGGCATTACGGCCTTCACCACCACCCATCGGGTGATCAACTGGGTTCATCACAACACCACGAACACGTGGACGACGACCCAACCAACGAGAACGTCCTGCTTTACCTGAGACAACAAGATTGTGCTCAGCGTTAGAGACAGAACCAATTGTAGCAAGACATGTGGTAAGAATCATTCTTGTTTCACCAGATGGCATTTTTACGATTGCGTATTTTCCATCACGTGCATTCAATTGTGCATAAGTACCAGCTCCACGAGCGATGATTCCACCGTTTCCTGGCTTCAATTCAATATTGTGAATGACAGTACCGAGTGGAATATCAGATAAAAACATTGCGTGACCTACATTAGGAGTAGCGTTTTTACCAGAAAGAATAACATCACCAACTTTTAATCCGTTAGGAGCAATGATGTAACGTTTCTCACCATCAGCATAATATAATAATGCGATGTTAGCCGTACGATTTGGATCGTATTCAATAGATTTTACGGTAGCAGGAACATCAAACTTTTCACGTTTGAAGTCAATGACACGGTATCTTTGTTTGTGACCACCACCAAGGTAACGCATGGTCATACGACCGTCGTTGTTACGTCCACCTGATTTTTTCATCGGGGCCAACAAACTCTTCTCTGGGGTCGCTTTGGTAAGCTCTGCAAAATCAGTAGCTACTTTATGGCGCTGACCCGGAGTTGTTGGTTTAAATTTTTTCAAACTCATGGTTAAACATTAATAATTGTTAAATAAATCAATGGTTTCACCATCTGCTATCGTTACTACAGCCTTCTTCCATTGTTTGCTTTTTTGCTCAACAATGCCTTTATTCGTGTACTTCACAGAGGATACCCCACCACCATAATTTAATGTATGAACATCTGTGACATGTACTCCATACATCTTTTCGATGGCATTTTTAATTTCGATCTT
>CAYPVA010000149.1:0-4568 GCA_964414045.1 uncultured Lishizhenia sp.
GGTACTTGACTAAAAAGAGGGATTGTGGCCGCAAAAAAGTAGAGGAGAAGGAATAGTTTCATATTCTAAAGTTAGGTTAATCTGTTGAGCAAAAAAAAGGAACCCAACTTGGATTCCTTTTTAAGTTTTTATTAAAGATGTGATTGTTAAGGTTAGAAAGTACTCTTTTGGATTCTAGAAGAATCTTGAATTTATCTGTAAAGAGTAGCTTTAACAGCCTTCACGATGCGCTCGACATTTGGTAAAGCTTCGTCGATTAATGTTGGTGAGAAAGCAAAAGGCGTATCTGTTTGCGTTACGCGTTGAACAGGAGCGTCTAGGTAATCAAATGCATAGCGTTGGAGGTGGTATGCGATTTCGGACGAAATGCTTGCCAACGGCCAAGATTCTTCAACAACCACACAACGATTGGTTTTTTTGATTGATTCAACAATACAACCATAATCAATTGGACGAATCGTACGCAAGTCGATAATTTCTACACTGATGTTTTCTTTTGCTAAAGCCTCTGCAGCTTCATGGGCAACTTTAATGATTTTACCAAAAGTAACAAGGGTGATGTCAGTTCCTTTTCTTTTGACATCTGCTACACCAATTGGAATGATGTATTCACCTTCAGGAACTTCTCCTTTGTCGCCATACATTTTTTCAGACTCTAGGAAAACGACAGGATCGTTGTCACGGATAGCTGCTTTAAGTAGTCCTTTTGCATCCGCCGGGTTAGATGGTGTAATTACTTTGAGTCCTGGAACATGTGCATAGAATGCTTCAAAACTTTGAGAGTGCGTTGCTGCTAATTGACCAGCAGTTCCGTTGCCACCACGAAAGACGATAGGACAGCCATACTGACCGCCAGACATCTGTAACATTTTTGCAGCAGAGTTGATGATTTGATCGGCTGCAAGAATAGCAAAATTCCAAGTCATGAATTCAACAATTGGACGCAAGCCATTCATGGCGGCACCTACTGCAATTCCGGAAAAACCTAATTCTGCGATTGGCGTATCAATGACGCGCTTTGGACCAAATTCATCGAGCATACCTTGCGATACCTTGTAGGCACCATTGTATTCTGCGACTTCTTCACCGAGTAAAAATACGCTTTCATCGCGACGCATTTCTTCGGACATGGCTTCTCTAAGGGCTTCTCTGAACTGTAGGGTTTTCATAGTGTCATTTTTACAATTAGCAAAATTACAAATAAGTCAGAAACTACAAATGCTTATGCAACTTTAAGTGTCGCTATTTTTGATTTGCTGAATTGTTTTGTTGCGTAATCAAGGTTAACGTGCAGTGTTTTTTTATTAGAGCCAGGGAGCTCGAACATGGCGTCGGTTAAGATGGCTTCGCAGATAGAGCGCAGACCTCGGGCACCTAAACCAAATTCCATGGCTTTGTCAACTATAAAATCTAGCACCTCTTGATCGAGGTCAAGCTTTACGGCATCCATGTCAAAAAGCTTGGTATATTGCTTTACCAATGCATTTTTCGGTTCAGTAAGAATCCTTTTTAAATCTGCGGCTTTCAACGGCTCAAGATAAGTAAGCACTGGAAATCGACCAATTAACTCAGGGATGAGTCCAAATGATCGGATGTCTGTTGGTGCGATGTATTTAAGTAAAGAATCTTGCTCAATGCTTTGTTCGTGTTCTGAGGAGAAGCCGATAGTTTGGCGATTGACCCGATTTGCAATTAATTTTTCAATGCCATCGAATGCGCCTCCACAAATAAAGAGAATGTTTTTGGTATCGATGGATATCATTTTTTGCTCAGGGTGTTTGCGTCCTCCTTGTGGTGGAACGTTGACTGTAGCGCCTTCGAGTAATTTAAGCAAGGCCTGCTGAACTCCTTCGCCAGAGACATCGCGCGTGATGCTAGGGTTGTCATTCTTGCGGGCAATTTTATCTACCTCATCGATGAAGACAATGCCCATTTGGGCGCTTTCTACATTGTAATCAGCTGCTTGCAGGAGCCTTGATAAAATACTTTCTACATCTTCTCCTACATAACCGGCTTCTGTAAGGACAGTGGCGTCGGCAATGCAAAAGGGTACGTTGAGCAATTTAGCAATTGATTTTGCAAGTAGGGTTTTACCTGTACCTGTTCTGCCAACAAGCATGACATTAGACTTTTCAATTTCAACTTCGTTTTCAGAAGTTTTTTGTTGAAGGCGTTTGAAATGGTTGTAAACAGCTACAGACAAAACTTTTTTCGCATCTTGTTGACCAATAACATATTGATCTAGGTGCGCTTTGATTTCTTGTGGTTTAAGCAAATTGAGCCCGTGTTCCGTAGCTTGCTTTGTCAAAGCAGTGCCGGCTAACTCTTCTTGTACAATTTTGCTCGCTTGACTAGCGCAGGAATCACAGATGTGACCATTTACACCAGCGATGAGCATATTGACACTCGAACGAGGTGAGCCGCAAAATGAGCAATTCGTTTCTTTTTTAGCCATTTTTTATTTTGGGTTGCGGAGTAAAACTTCATCCACCATACCGTAAGATTTTGCCTCTTCGGAGGTCATCCAGTAGTCGCGGTCGGAGTCTGCCCAAACTTTATCGTAGTCTTGCTTCGTGTGTGTCGCAATAATGTCGTAAAGTTCTTTTTTTAACTTTTGAATTTCACGTGCAGTGATTTCAATGTCAGAAGCCTGACCTTGAGCACCACCTAGTGGTTGGTGAATCATGACTCTAGAGTGTTTCAGGGCGCTGCGCTTGCCCTCTGCGCCTGCGCAAAGTAATACAGCGCCCATAGAAGCTGCCATGCCTGTACAAATAGTGGCTACATCTGGGCGGATATATTGCATGGTGTCGTAAATACCTAAACCTGCATAAACCGAACCGCCCGGGGAGTTCAAATAAATTTGGATGTCTTTTTTGGCATCAACAGACTCTAAAAATAACAATTGAGCATTGATGATATTGGCAACTTGATCATTGATTCCGGTACCTAGGAAGATGATGCGATCCATCATCAGTCTTGAAAAGACATCCATTTGCGTCATGTTCAAAGGTCGTTCTTCAATGATGTAGGGTGTCATGGATGATTCTATATAGTGATCAACATTCATGCTGCTGATGCCCATGTGTTTGGTTGCGTATTTGCGAAATTCGTTGCTGTCCATAATATGATTCTTTAAGGTCTCAAAATTAATGATAAAGGTTGGCTTTATTTGTTATTTAATGACAAAAAAAAATCCTGAACGCATTCAGGATTTTTCAAAGGTTAGAAATGAGCTTATTTCACTAAATCAATGAACGTTGCTTCATTCATGAATTTTAAAAATTCGCGGTCTTTGGCTGCTTTCGCTTTCAAAGCAGCATTCTTAGAAATAGCTACTTTTAATGATGCCACTACGGCATCAACATTGCCGCCGCTTTTAGCTTCAATGATTGCTTTTAAGTAGGCAAGCTCTGCAGTTTCTTTCACATTTGCTGCTGCTTTTCGTGCCATATCTGTTTTGTCGAGTAGAATAAGTGCTAATACTTTATTGTAGCTGTCTTGTGAGATGTTCTTTTCAGCTGCACTATAGTTACCTTCCATGATGTCAATGATGCCTTGGTTATAACCAGTCACACTTGTTTTAGATTTCGCTAATAGTTTTTTGGCGGCAGCACGATTACCTTCTAAGATTAAACTTGCAGCTAAGTTGTTTTCGGTGATTGGATTAGCCTTGAGGTCATTTGCCTTTTTGAAAGCAGCTGCAGCATCTTTGGTGTTGTTCAAGACAAATAATGTTGCACCCAAGTTAGTGTGTGTGCGGTGGTCTTGTGAATAATTAGCAGCGGCAATTCCGTAAATACGCGCTTTATCATTGAGGTCTGTGGTGAGTTTAGACGCTGTAAACAACAATTCTTCAACTGAAAGAGCATTTGGATTGTTTACTACCGCAGTTTTCAATTCTTCGTCTGTAAGACCGTATTCAGTATATTTAACGACAACAACAGCGCGGCGGATCATCGGGAATACATCGCGTTCGAGTTCTGTGTAAGCTTTCCCTAAGTTGATCATGTCCTTCTCGCGTTGCTCTGGATCTTTGGTCATTTCAAGGATGCGGATAAACAAGTTTTTATCGGCTTCTGGAATTGAGGCTGTAGCAGCTAATTGACTTTTGAAACCTTCGAAGTCTTCGCCATATTTTGCGAGCTGGTAAGCTGCTGTATCGGTGTAAGCCGTAAGTTTTGCTTTTTTCATCAGCTCAGTGAGCGCCTTGCGTGCAGCAACTGTTCTGTCTGAAGAAAGGTTGTCATTTTTTGAGACTTCGCCATCTGGAGAGGCATAACCGTTGATTTCGATGCCCGTAATTTTGATCTTTGGATTATTTTGCGCGGCTTGAATCCAGGTGATGAGCGCAGTGAGGTCTTGGTCCTTTAATTCTGTAGGACGCACTGCTGATTGACCTCTTTCGAAGTTAATGGTAGCAGTAGTCGTTTTATCAAACTGACGTACCAGGGCATCTTCCTCAGTTAAAACTTTGAAAGTTTTATCTACAAGGTATGGGGTGATGATAGTCGCATCGGCAATTTTGGTTTCAGGCAAGGCACCTTTTTCTTTTGTTTGCTTGTAGA
>CAYPVA010000150.1:0-2040 GCA_964414045.1 uncultured Lishizhenia sp.
TTCGAATCCATAATAATCGTCACGGGGCCATCGTTGACCAAAGCAACTTGCATGTCGGCCCCGAACTGACCCGTTTGAATAGTTGAGGGGGAAGTTTTCTGAAGTTCGGAAAGGAAATATTCGTAAAGTGGAATGGCCTGTTCGGGGCGTGCGGCCCTGATATAACTTGGGCGGTTGCCTTTGCGGGTAGCAGCGTGTAAAGTAAACTGACTCACAACTAAAAATTGGCCGCCGACATCTTGAATACTGAGGTTCATTTTGCCATCCGCATCTGAAAATATCCGTAGGTTACTGATTTTTTGTACCAGATAATCAGCATCACCTTTGTTATCCTCCGTTTCAATCCCTAGAAGTAGGAGTAAGCCCTGGTTTATTTCACCAACTATTTGTCCTTGAATTTCAACAGATGCTTTCTGAACGCGCTGAATGACAACTCTCATTTTGGAGACTTTTTGAATTATGAAAACTCGCTTCTGCGGTATGGATCAGATGCGTCTTCGTGCATGAGCTGCAAATAAGTTTGATAACGATGCGGTGCAATTTGGCCTGTTTCAACCGCTGTTTTTACGGCACAATGCGGCTCGTTGAGGTGCTTGCAATTATTGAAACGGCACTCGCCTAATAGCGCACGCATTTCGGGGAAATAATGTGCAAAATGCTCTTTTTCAAGATCAACCAAACCAAAAGCTCTGATACCGGGTGTGTCTATGATATACCCCCCTGTACTCAAGGCGTGCATTTCGGCAAAGGTTGTGGTGTGTTTGCCTTGTTCGTGCGCCTTAGAAATCTCTCCGGTTCGGAGGTCTAGGTTAGGATCGAGGCCATTGACAAGCGTGGTTTTTCCTACACCAGAGTTACCCGAAATCATGACCTGCTTGTCTTTAATTTCTTCCCGAAGAAAAGCAATTGTGCCAGCATCTTCTGAGGTAATACCGTAGCAAGGGTAGCCTAAATTTTCATAGATCGTTTGAAGTGCTTCGAAATACGCGGTGTCTTCCTCATCGAAGAGGTCGATTTTATTAAAAAGCAAGGTTGTCGGAATTCTAAAAGATTCTGCAGCTACTAAAAAGCGATCGATAAATGCAATTTGTGTAATCGGCGACTTCAAAGTAACGACCAAATATGCGCGGTCTACGTTAGCCGCTAAAATTTGCATCTGCTTACTAAGGTTGGTGGCCTTTCGAACAATATAATTTTGTCTCGGAAGTATACTTGTGATCGCCCATCCTTCATCGGATCCTGGTTCCATTTCCACGCGATCACCAGCTGCTATTGGGTTGGTTGTTTTCAGACCTTCCAAGCGTAATTTTCCGCGGATGCTGGCTTGTACGTGCTGGCCGTCTTCCAACAAAACTTGATACCATTTCCCAGTAGATTTCAGGATTAATCCTTGCATGCGGTAAAGTTAAACATTTGTATGTTTGTAGGATGAAAACAATCTTTATCCTTTCCTTTCTCATTATAGCGAACATCATTTACGGTCAAGAACCTGCTACAAAAGTTGACACCAATCAAATTTATGATATAGTCGAGGTTGATGCTGAATTTCCTGGTGGATATGATGCCTTGAATAAATTTATTCGCGATAACATCAATTTAAATGAAGTCATTGAATTTTCCCAAAAGGAGATGTACAATAAAGTGTTTGTTCAATTTGTAGTCAATAAGCAAGGCCTTGTTGAGGATATCAAAATTACAAAAGCCGGCACTCATTGTCCGCCATGTAATAAAGAAGCCATTCGTTTGATAGCAAGTATGCCGCAATGGAAGCCAGGCAAGGTCAATGGAAAAGCAGTATCGATGCATATTACACTTCCACTCATTTTCGCCGTTCAGTAACATGACCAAACACTACGGCCTCATCGGCAAAACCCTAGCACATTCCTTCTCAGCCTCTTTTTTCGAGGATTACTTTGAGAAAAACAATATTGATGCGAAGTACAGCAATTTTGAATTGAATGCAATTGAAGAAATTCAAACGCTTTTTAAGCAAAACTTATCTGGTCTGAATGTGACCTTTCCTTATAAAGAAAGCATCAT
>CAYPVA010000150.1:2140-4565 GCA_964414045.1 uncultured Lishizhenia sp.
GGTACTTTCCCAAATGTTACGGACTGCATCGAGCTGCCATTTGAATACCTTACACCTTCCCATTTAGTCATTGATTTGGTGTATAATCCGGCTGAAACCGAACTGATGAAACGCGCTCAAAAAAATGGTGCTGCAGTCATGAATGGTTTGTCCATGTTGCAGCACCAAGCTTTGAAAAGTTATGAAATCTGGACGCGTTAGACCACGTCTTTTCCTTGTCCTATCGCATACCAGTCAATTTTTCTCGAGAAGTACATCACCAAGCCAAGGATGATAAATACGCCAATACTTCCGATTAAAAGTGCCAAATCTTCAAGCTGAATGATCACAAAGATGAAGAGGTAAAGCATCGTGAGTAAACCAGCGATGAATAAACTTAGTTTCATCGAACCCAAAATAGCCCGAACATAAGTACTAATGAGCGTAACCGTAGCCGCAGCTGCAATTAAGAAGGCAAAATTGAAGCGGATATGTTCTGAAAACGCGAGTAGGAGCGTGTAGAAAACAACCAATGCGATACCAACAAGGATGTATTGAATGGGGTGAATTCCTGATGACTGGAAGATTTCAATAAAGAAGAAAACCAAGAAAGTCAGCCCAATAAATAGCAAGGCATAGTGAATGGTACGGTGCGATTTCTGGTAGTTGTCTACCGGTAATTTTAAATCAACACCAAAAGATGAATCGCGCAATTTGTAAGAAGATCCTGTCCAGCTTTGCGGATAATTGCGGTTCAAATTCAAGACATTCCAGTGTGCCTTGAAGCCTGCTTTGTCTGTTTTGTGCTGATCAGGCAAGAAAGCACCGTCAAATTTGGGTGTCTGCCAATCAGAATTCAGTACAATATCTGTTTCTTTTCCGACCGGAGTAAAATAAAGTTTCTGACTTCCCTTGAGTTCTACATCAAAACTAAAACGGTACAAGTGGTCGTCTGTTGGAGAAATCAAGACTTTGGCATTGATACCCGAATAGAAAATATCGGAATTGCTCACTCCAGGGTTAAACGCAATGGATTTGCCATCCCAGTTCAGGTTGATTTGTTTCTCAATCCCGCGTAAATCATCGATTCCGGCATTCAGTGTTGCTTCGTTGAACTTGAAAGCATGGCCTTTACTTTCAAGGTCTTTGAAATCAAGTTTCGTGAAAGCGCCGCTCACATGAAGGACTGAATTGTACACGACAATTTCATAAACGCCGCGGTGTCTGCGATCAGGCTTAACGGTTGCTTGAATGTCGAGTTTGCTTGGCAAAATGTGCAGTCTTTCAGTGATTTGCACCAATTTTTCTTTACCGGTAGCTTTGTCGATTTCTTTGACATAGCGGGTGTAGGGGATAGTCAGCACTGGGCCTTGAAGAGTTTGTTCGCCACCCCATTTTTCACTGACTTCATCAATTGCTTCTTGCTGCGTTTGTTCGCGTTCATAGATGATGCTTTTGATCATGCCTGTTGGGATGAGGAGTAGCAAGGCGATCAATACAATGCCGCCAATTTTAAAGTAAAGGTTGTTTTTGATTTTAGACATGCGCGTAAATTTTCGTACAAACGTTGTAGACGCATTTTTATTGAAAACGTTGCATAAATAATTGAAAATAAATGCTTTTTGACTTGAAAATAGCAAGCGCTAAAATTATCCGATACTAAGTACTTAACAACCGAATCAACAACCTATGACTTTGCAATTTTGATGCTCAACATTAAAAATTTCACGTATGAATGCATTAAAAAACAAAGTTAGTCTGATGGGGCGCCTTGGTGGGCAGCCCGAAATGGTCAAATTTGATTCTGGTCGTTTATTGGCCCGGTTTTCTTTAGCGACCCACGAAAATTTCAAGGATAAAAACGGCGAATGGCACGATTTCACGCAATGGCATACCATCAATGCATGGGGCAAAATCGCTGAAAAAGTTGGCGAGAAACTTGAGAAAGGTATGGAGGTCGTTGTGGAAGGCAAATTGGTCAACCAGCAATATGAAAACAAAGCTGGTGAAAAGCGTTTTGCAACCATCATCGAGCTCTATGATTTCATTATGGTACAGCCAAAAAAACTGAGCAATGAGCAGCCGCGCACCGAAAACGTCGCCTAAATTGAGCGCTGACAACCAGCCCAATTTGCACATGAATCATGTCAACCTCATCGGATACATGACCGCAGCTGCCAGAACCGTCCAACTCGAAGACGGCAAATGCCTCACGCGTTTTACCTTAGCCACCAAAGAGCAATATCTTGACCCAGATGGCATCATGCGTCAGCGCAGCCAATGGCATTTGCTCAGCGCTTGGGGCCGCTGGTCCAAAGTACTCGAAGAGTGTGGCGCCAAAGGAGTACACCTCGCCATCGAAGGCAAGCTCGTTGGGCGCTTTTACAGGGCCGGCGGCCAGCGCCGCTTTGTCACCGAAGTCGAAATCAACGACCTCGTTGTTTTG
>CAYPVA010000151.1:0-4515 GCA_964414045.1 uncultured Lishizhenia sp.
AATTTCTGAACACCGATGCAGGTTCGAGTTTGGTGATACGTCGAATCGCAAATAAGGTTCCGGAAATGCTAATGACTGCTGTAATGATAAAGAAACCAAATTTGATGGCTGGTGAAAACGTGAATAAGGTCCCGGCATTGGCTATTCCGTTTCGGAAACCTTCGATGAGTGCATAGCCAATTAAAAAACCTACGATGGCATACAGTGTCGCTTGCATCAAAATGAGTTTTCGGATATAGCCGTTGGTGGCGCCTATTGCTTTGAGTGTGCCGTAATCTTTAATGCGGTCAATGGCAGCAGAGTAGAGGGTGAGCCCGATGATGATAAAGCCTGAAATCAATGCAAAGATGATCAGTGTTCCAAAAGAAAAGGCTATGCCACTTGACTTAAGTACAGTCAGAATGGTTTGATTTTTAAAGGCTGTTGGCATCCAAGCCTTGACGCCAGGAATGTTAGCATTGATGGCATTGACTGCAAACTGCATATTTTTGGGGTCATCGACTTCGACTAAAAAAGCCGATGTTTTAGAGCCTGTAACATTTCCTAAAAAACGGGCACGGTCAATGGTAGTGTATGATATGAGCCCTCCTCCAAATGAACGGGCGCCTTTGGTGAGTGCGGCAATGCGAACCTGTTTGTTGTTGACCTCAAAGTAGTCACCTTTTTTAGGGTTGCCTAGTGCTTTTGCATCAAAAAAGTCTACAGAAACGGCGCCGTCTGAAATCAGGTCTTGAGGACCGCCGTCAAAAAATATTCCTTGCTGGATGCCATTGAATTCAGGTAATTCAACTCCGACAATACTGAGGCCTGCAGCTGTGCCGTCAGGAAAACGCGCAGCGCCGCTGGCAACAACAAACTGATGTGCTTTTTTAATGTGGGGTAAGCTTTCCATTTCAAAACCAAGCCTCACATCAATAGGAGCTAAGGCATTGACGTTTTCGGTTTTATTGTCTGTTACCCATATATAACCATCGTTGACACGCACAAAGTAGCACATGGCGTTGGTTAGAAAAGTAAAAATACCGGTTTGCTGCCCCACCAAGAAAATGGAAATGATTACCCCGAATAAGGCGCCAATGCTCTTGGGCTTATCGAATTTAATGAATTTGAGGGCGGTGCGCAGTAATTGCATGACAACTTACAATTTAATGACACATTCAACACGGCTACCAATCAAAACAGCGTCAGGCTGGTCAATGCGTACACGTATCTCTCGGACGCGGCGGTCTTCTAAGTTGTCTGCACGGTCATTGAAAATAGATTTTTTGGAAAGAAAGGGAGCGCAATAAATGACAGTACCAGTACTGAGCATCTCGGATGTTCCCTGAATATTGATCTGAACGCGTTGACCTTTTTTTACTTTCATGGCGAATAGTTCGTCCACCTCAGTGGTTGCGATGAGGTCACCTTCAGGAGCGAAATCAGCAAGCTTACTTCCAATGGCAACTGCTTGTCCAATCTTGACATCCCAATTCAAAATCATGCCGTCAGAAGGGGCGTAAATGTTCTTTTTGTCAAGGAGCTTTTGTGTGTAGTTGCGCTCTGATTCTACCTCAGCTAATGCCGCATTGGCTTCGGCTAGATCTGCTTTGGCGACGGCAAGTTCAGCTTTGAGATTACTGTAAGCGCTTTCTGAATCAAAGGCTGCTTTTTGGGTTCCGGCTTTTGCGTCCGCTAGATTTCGATCGCGTTGGCGTTCTATATCTGCTAGGTTTACTTTGAGTTCTACAGCTGCAATTTTAGCCTCAAGACTCTTGATGCGTTGCTGTCTGGTTTGCGCTTTGGCCTGGCTTTGCTGAACCTGAGCTTGGTCTAAAGATTGATCAAGTGAAGCCAAGAGTGTACCTTTTTTGACAAATTGACCCTCTTGCACATGAATCTGGACGACTTTACCTGCAATTTCAGCGCCTATCGGACTGATTTTCGCTGCTGGTTCAATACGCGCAATACCTATGATTTGGTCAATCTTGTCTACTTTGTATTTTTCGACACTGACTTTCTTTTCTTCTTTGGCGCCGCAGGCACTAAGCACAAGCGAAAGGATGATGGGTGTTATGTATTTTGTTTGCATACTAATGAATGGCTAATTTTTGAGAAAGGTCTTTTTTTGAAATTTCGGTAGCGCGTCCTGCATCTACTTCAATGATGCGGTCGGCGTATTGCAAAAGCCTTGGATCGTGGGTCACCACACATACGGCTTTTCCATTGCGCGCTAAATTGACGAGTTCTTGCATGACCGTAGAAATGGAATTGGCATCTAGCGAGGCTGTAGGTTCATCGCACAATACCAATTGTGGATCCGTAACCAAAGCACGGGCAATGGCAACGCGTTGTTGCTGCCCACCTGAAAGCTGTTTAGGCAAGTTACTTTTGCGGTCCAGCATTCCTACTAGTTCTAACGCAGCTAATGCTTGTTGCTTTGCAGTAGCCCGAGGTGTTTTTTTGAGCTGTAAAGGCATCATAACATTGTCTAATGCGTTGAGTGGCGCGATTAAATTGAAGCTTTGAAATACAAAGCCAATGGTGTGCAGGCGCAACGCAGCCAACGCTTTTTGATTGAGTTCGTTGACCAATTGGTCCTTGACCCAAAGTTGACCGTACGATGGATAGATCACGCAGCCTAGCAAAGAGAGGAGGGTCGTTTTCCCTGAACCAGAAGGTCCTATGATCAATAGTAATTCGCCTGCTCTAATTTCAAGATCAACAGGCTGAAGGGCAACAATGGTTTGATCACCTACCTGGTATTCTTTACCTACGCCGGAAAGTTTGGCAATGAGCTTCATGATAATTTGAGTATGCGTTTGATCCAGTCCATTTTGGCTGGAGTATAAGGCGGATATTTCAAAGGTACTTCAAATAAACGGGGTTTTTTGAAAACCGATTTATAATGAGAAAAAGTATCGAATCCGGCTTTGCCATGATAACTACCGGTACCGCTTTGCCCAACGCCACCGAAAGGCAGGTTTGGATTGGTGATGTGCATGATTGCATCATTGATGCACCCGCCTCCAAAAGAAAGTTCATTCAACCAGGCCTTTTGCTCTTTAGGGTTATTTGAGAATAAATATGCTGACAAAGGCTTTTCTCCATTTTGAATGAGTTGCAGCATGTCCTGAAAATTGGAATAAGCGATCAGAGGTAAAATGGGCCCAAAAATTTCTTCTTGCATCACGGCATCGTCCAGATTGATGTCTCTGAGGATAGTCGGTTCAATGGTTCTGTTGCTTCTATCGACTTTACCTCCGAAGGCGATTTTATCTGCTGTTAGCAGTCGTTCAAGACGATCAAGATTGCGTTCGTTGATGATTTGTACGTAATTGTGAGCGTTCAGGTCGTAAGCATATTGTTCAATTTGAGCCCTCAATAAAGCCAAGCTTTCTTCATAAATAGACGCGTGTACAAAAACATAATCTGGGGCAATACAGGTTTGACCGGCATTCAGAAATTTCGCCCAAACCAAACGTTTGATGGCTGTGGGCAAATGCGCGCTTGGGGTCAGGATTGCGGGGCTCTTGCCACCAAGTTCTAGTGTGACTGGCGTGAGGTGTTTGGCTGCCGCCTGATAGATTACTTTACCGACAGCGGGGCTTCCTGTGAAAAATATTTTGTCAAAGCGCTGCTCGAGCAGACGTGTAGTTTCTTCGATACCACCTTGCACGACACAAAAAAGTTCAGGGTTAAAGTATTGCGCCACTAATTCAGCCATACAGGCTGCACTTTTGGCAGCAAGTTCAGATGGTTTTAATATGACCGTGTTGCCCGCTGCAAGTGCCGCGATTGCCGGAGCAAAAGACAATTGAACCGGGTAGTTCCAAGCGCCAATAACCAGGCAAGTGCCGTAAGGTTCGGCCACTACAAAAGATTTTCCGGGCCAGTTGACTAAATTCGTTTGAACCTTTTTGGCTTTGCTCCATTTGGGCAAAGCGCGAATGGCTTCATCGATATCTTTGAGCAAGATGGCGATTTCAGTCAGGAATGCTTCATGCTCGGACTTATGAAAATCAGCATGCACCGCCGCATAGAGTTTGGCTTCATTTTCCTCTAGCAGCTGCTTGAAGCGCAAAAGCGTTTTTACCCTTTCGGTTATGGGTAGAAGTCGGATTTTTTGAGCAAATCTTTTTTGCTTAACAACGAGTTGGTGAGCGTTCATGTGGTTGGTTATTTATTCAAGCGTGGGAGCTGAGACTTTTTGACTTCCTTTTGCCACAAGTTTATTACTTGAATCGTACACATACGCTTCAATGAAAATGGTTGGTGAATTTGTTTCAAGTAAGTCCAATTCAATATATAAAGTTTGACTGAAATCCATTTGATCATTGAGGGGAAAAATAGTGGCATCGAGCATCTTACAGCTGTTAGAAACATAAAGTTCAAGATATTGTTCAAAAACCGCAAATATCAAATCAGTTAGTTTTGGTACGTTTTCGTACGATAATTTCTTTTCAACAGAATTTACTTTCACCTTAAAGTGGTCCGGATCTATATTGACGGGATTAATTTCAAATCCCGCAGCAT
>CAYPVA010000152.1:0-4470 GCA_964414045.1 uncultured Lishizhenia sp.
GCTACCCCTCTCCTATTCAACCTGACAAAGCAAGTACAGACCACGACTACAATGCAGCGCTTGAATTTATTGTGGCCAATAAAGACGTCTTTTCTGTTTGTGCGGGCACACACAATGAACAGAGTTCGATGCACTTGGCCACCCTTCTCAGTAAAGAGGGAATTGATGCGCAAAATCCTCAATTCTATTTTGCACAATTACTCGGAATGTCAGATCACATTTCTTACAATTTGTCTGACGCAGGCTACCAAGTTGCCAAATATGTCCCGTTTGGCCCTGTCAATGAAGTACTTCCGTATTTGTTAAGAAGAGCCGACGAAAACACGTCTGTGGCAGGTCAAACAAGCCGTGAGTTGGGTTTATTGATGAAAGAAAAAGCGCGAAGAGCCAATTAAGCTATTGCTTCAGTAGCTTGAGGTACGCACCATTGAGTTCTAAAAAATAGATGCCGGCCGCATAATCTCGAAGGTCGAGCTCCTTAGATTCTTGCAAAATAAAGCTTTCAAGACAACTTCCTTGTTGATCAAATAAGCGAACGAGCTGAGGTTCTTTTGACGATGCCGTCACATGACAAACATCAGTCAATGGGTTCGGATGTACCCCAATGCTGATTTGCTGCTGATCAATACTACTTACCGCTACCAATTGATTCAAAGTAAACACTGTATCTGTCTGAATTTCTCCGCCTCCGAGCAAATCAATTTTAAGCACAAAAATATTGGAGCCACCATTGAGCGCATTTTGATTGTCAACAATATTTGAGTTGTTTCCAACGGCCACATAACCACCATCTGCGGTTGCCCTAATTTGATTGATTTCATCTAGGCCCTCATTCAAAATAACGGTACCAGCTAAATTCGGTATCCAGAATCCATAATAAGGATCCACATAGCTAAAAATCAAATCAAAAGTGTCTTGAAACGTCGAACTATTGATGGTTTGGAAGCCGAAAATACAGTTCTGTTGTTGGTCCAGGTATTGCGCCTGACGAACCCGATTGTTGGTGATAATACCCGAATTATCTAATTGGGTATTTTCTTGTATGAGTGTGCCATCTGGAGCTATTCGGCCTGAGAAATTATCGAAATTGGAGGCATTTGGCATATGAAAGCCCGCAAACATGATTCCGTTTGGCGTGAGCGTCAGGTCTGAAACCTGATAGGCACCACTATAATAACCTAAATGAGTTTGCCATAGCAAGGTTCCGTTGTCATGAATAAGTGCCACGAAAGCTTTCTGAATGGTAGAATCTGCCAAATACCATTCACCGCCAATGACATATGATGTATCTGTCAAGCGTTGAATGGCAAAGGCGCGGTCATCACCACTTGTTCCAAAAGTTTTAGTCCAGAGTGTATCGCCATTTTTATCCAGGCGCATTATAAACACATCTGCAGACCCCCCAAAAACGGCCTGGCGCTCTCCGACAAGCACCATACCGGTATCAACGGCCTGTGCACCATCATGGATGCGCTCCCAACTTGGACTTTCAAAAGTTTTGATCCATTGTTGGTTTCCAGCAAGGTCTGTATAAATGAGCATAGGGTCATAACTTCCGGTAGACCATGAATTAGACATCCCTGCAAGATAATAACCATAACCAGGGCGTTGAAATACGCGCTTGAGCTCTTCAGTTTCTTGCGCGCCATACGCCTGACTCCATTGATAATTACCCTGCTGATCTAATTTCAATAAATAGCCTTGTGCATTTTGCTCCCAACTACCGGAGCTACCTGCCACAATAAAACTTGAATCTGGCAAGACTAAAATATCTTCGCCTTTGTCAAAGCTCGTACCTGAATACAGTTTATAGAATCGCTGTTGCCCGGGTGCAGTAAAACTTAAAAAGAAAAAAAAGATAATTATAGATCGCATTTGAATTGCAAATAAATGGCTGCTCCTTTCTGAAGGGTTACATTATCAGAGCGCAGCAAAATTTGATATTTATCGAAAGTGAATGCACTGTAAGCTTGTGCCCTGAGCCCACCAAAACCTCCATAGGCAGCACCGATACCTGTTTGCCACTTTTTAGACACATAAAAATGAGCCCCTGCAAAGATGAGTGGCATGTACGTTTGTCTCAGAATAAATTGAGCACCGTAATAGGCTTGCATTCGAATCGTACTATCCTGATTTACCATTTTTGACAACTGGATACTTGCTGGTAAAAGTGTCCAGTTCCTGAGTTCAGTGCGCTCAAATCCGAGGTCAAGGAGCGCAGCATCAAGTGTGTTAGAAATTTGTAGCTGCTGTATGTCCTGGAGTTCATAGGCACCATAATGATAAGAACCATTCAGCTGAACTTGTTGAAGTGGTGAAATTTGATAGGCAAATCCTAAATTTTGAATTTTCAACTGAAAAACGATGGGTTCTGTATCGGTTTCTGAGCTAAAACGGTAATCTAGATCAAGCCCCAAACCTACTGCTGAAAGTGGTTGAGTTGTGTAGCGTCCGTTTGCTGTAAGATCGATATGTATGGAATCTTGCACAGGATCTTGAAACCAAGTAGCATTTAAAAATTTGGCATCGATCAGGTTTTGAACACCAATAAGGTTAAGTTGCAAAGAGGTTTGGGTTTGAGGATTGTAAATTCCAAAACCAATTTTGGAAAAGCTGATGCTCTGAAAGCGCGTATTGGCAAAATTCATAGTATCGCCCACAAAAGGCGCTCCTCCTAAAAATACAAAGCCGAAAGCATCCTTGGAGAACTGCATGCCCGAATATTGCTCCTGACCAGCACCAAAGAGCCAAGACCAAGAGGAAGCTATTTTTTTAGGGTCTTTGCTGAGCGCCTTATTGGTTTGAAATTGAAAATTGGCTTGCATTTGCAAACCGAATGAATTGCGCGAGACCAATGCTTGATGTGTCTCGGCTAAAAAACTGGAATCTAAAAAACCGCCATAAAAAAAAGCTTGCGGAATTCTTTTAGGCAAGGTCGTGCTGTTGTAAGCGCCATTGGCTTCAATGAGCAATTGTCGTTGAGCTGAAATTTGCTGCTGAAAGCACCATATGGAAATCAAAAAAGCAAGACTCCTCATGGCCGAATACTTGTTTGAAGTTGTAAACTCAGTTTAAATGCAAGAAACGCATTGGCCTGAACCTCTTGCATCATGGCCAAACCAGTAGCAGGATCCAGCGTTGAGAAGCTGGCTTGTACCAAAACCTGATTGAGCTCATTGATGTCATTCAAGATGGCTTCGGGAAGCGCAATTTTTAATTTAGAAGTTTTTTTCTGCAGGCCATCTATGGGGTCCACCTGACCGAGGTTGGCGGCAGAAATTTGTGCATCAGCAAGCACGGTATGCTGAATTTGACCATCTTTCAGAAAATACAAAACCAAATCTGTGGCAAATGGAAATGCATTGGTGGCTTCCAATAGAACCGCTCCTGAACTGATATGCGTTTTGTTTAAATCCTGCTTGATATCAAGCTCAAAGGTATCTTGTAGTGTAAGACCATCTGCACTGAATTGTAGTGGCATACTGGCTGCTACTTTAACTTTCAAGCGACTGTTCGGAAAGGCTTCATCATGGCCTGCTGCAGTATTTCCCCACGGGTTTACTTGTAATTCATAGGCCATATTTTGTGTTGCTCCTAAGTTCTCCAAATAGTTTTCAAGGTTACTGTTATTGGCATCAAAGTGCAAAGACAAAGAACTTGGCTGAAGCGTCGCCCAAGAACCTAAAGCAGGCGGCAGAAAAAAGTTGGAGCCAATAGCCGGAGCCTGAAGATCAATGGACTGACCTTGCGTATTGAAAGCCTGTAAGGATGAAAGCTTACCTCTTAGGGCTACTTTAAAGCCGTTTTCAATAATGACATCCATCGCTAAATTGGGTAAATCAAGCGTTCCTGCAACAATTTGATCGAGGTAAGGCAATTGAAATGTTTGTTGCTCGTTGAGAATAGCTGACCCAAAAAAACCTTTGGCATAGTCAAAAACCAAATCTTGAAAACTTGCTTCGTATTTAAACAGTTGATTGGAATAAATCGATACGGTTGGTCCGTTTGGATCGGTTTTCAGTGTGAGTTTAGATTGAAGTTTGTTGAATTCTAAATCCTGAGCCCCACCTAGATCAATTTGGTACTGACTCAAATCTATTGTTTCATAACTAACCGTTGGATTTTGAACTGTACCGGCAGCAACCACAAAGTTTTGTACAAATGACTGACTATTCAGCGTAACACCTGGCAGCTCAACTTGATAGTGCACTGCCGTATTGAGTGGGTTATATACTTTTAACTTGACACGCCCTGACTTGACCCGTACTTTTTTGAGTTGGATATCGTTGAGGTCTAGTTCATGTGTTTTAACGCTATTGACAAAAGTAAAACCTGGTGTCACGTTATTGACAGTAAAAACGGTCTGAAATTGCTGGCTAATAGTGGTATCAGGGATCTTGATGAGCTCCGCTAAGCCAATATCTAAAAGTGTTCTGCTTAATGCGATGTTGATTTGCGAGCCATTCAAGG
>CAYPVA010000153.1:0-4455 GCA_964414045.1 uncultured Lishizhenia sp.
ACGCAGTTTCATAACACTAAAATTTAGGTTACGAAGGTAGGGAATTATTTACCGATACAAAACTTCGAGAAGATGGTGCCGAGGATGTCTGTGTCAACATCGATTTGGCCAGTGATGTGGCCGAGTTGGCGCATGGCTTCGCGGATGTCCATGGCAATGAAGTCAGCGGTGGTGTGGCCTTGAAGCCCTTCTTGGGCGCGCTCTAGAGCAGCAGCCGTTAGTTGAAGCGCAGCGTGGTGGCGTGCGTTGGAAACAATGGTTTCGTCTTGGATACTGAAATCGCCGAGCACGAGTTCGACAAGTTTTGCCTTGAGTGCAGGGATGCCATTTCCGTTGAGCGCGCTGATTTGAAAATCTGTTGATTGATCTATGCCTGATTGCACTGGTAAAGCTGGAGATAAATCAGCTTTATTTTGGACCAATAAAATATGCTTATCTGGATGAAGATTTTTTAAAGACGCGACCCAAACTTGGGTTTCTTGGAGGTTCTGAACGTCGCTCGTATCGGTTAGGCACAAGACGATTTTTGCTTGCTCTATTTTTTGTTGAGAACGCTCTATGCCGAGTGCTTCAATTGTTTCGGTTGTTTCGCGGATGCCAGCGGTGTCGATCAAGCGAAACTGGATGCCTTCAATATTTAATACTTCTTCTATGACATCGCGTGTGGTGCCGGCAATGTTCGAAACAATGGCGCGGTCTTCGCCCAAAAGTTGATTGAGCAAGGTGCTTTTACCCGTATTAGGGGCGCCAACAATTGCAACAGGCACACCATTCTTGATGGCATTTCCTAATTCAAAAGAAGCCGCCAAACGATGCACTATTTTTAATACATCCGCCACCAAGTTTTTAAGGGCCCTGCGGTCCGCAAACTCGACGTCTTCTTCAGCGAAGTCTAGCTCGAGTTCTATTAGGGCGGCAAAATTGATGAGCTGTTCGCGCAGTTGTTGTAATTCTGAAGAAAAGCGCCCGCGCAATTGCTGCAAGGCTACTTGATGGGCTTGTTTGGACTGCGCTGCAATGAGGTCAGCCACAGCTTCGGCCTGCGAGAGGTCTAGGCGTCCGTTTAAAAAAGCGCGTTTGGTAAATTCTCCTGGCTCTGCCAAACGGCAACCTATTTCGACCAAGCGTTGCAATAAAAGTTGCTGAATGTATGGCGAACCATGGCAGGCCAACTCTACACTTTCCTCGCCAGTAAAACTCTTACCGTGGTCAAACAATGTGGCAAGTACTTCATCAAGACGTTCTCCGGTTGCCGAAAGCATCCAACCAAGATGAACGGTATGGCTCGGCAAGGAACTCAGGTCTTTAGAAAAGGCTTTAGAAACCAACTGCTTGGAATTTTTACCCGAAACACGAATAACCGCAATAGCACCCATGCCATTAGCGGTGGCTAATGCACAAATCGGGTCATGTGAAAGGTCATTCATGTGACAAAGTTACACAATAAAAATTCCCTACCTTTGCCTACAAATCAACTCTTATGTCACTTCAAGCAGAAATTAAAGAAATCCTAAGCCAATTAGGTATTCAAGAAAATAATCAAGGGGCTTCCACTGGCGCCAACTGGATTGCATCCACAGGTGCAAAAATTGCATCGGTATCTCCGGTAGATGCACAGGTCATCGCACACGTGAACATGGCCACAGAAGCACAATATAATCAAGTCATTGAAAAGGCACAAAGTGCTTTTATCGAATGGAGAACAGTTCCCGCTCCTAAACGCGGAGAAGTCATTCGTCAGTTAGCAGAACGCATTCGTTTTTACAAAGAACCTCTCGGTAAACTCGTCTCTTACGAAATGGGGAAATCCTTACAAGAAGGTTTGGGTGAAGTTCAAGAAATGATCGATATCTGCGATTTCGCAGTTGGGCTTTCTCGTCAGCTTTATGGCCTTACAATGCATTCTGAGCGTCCGGGTCACCGCATGTATGAGCAGTATCACCCGCTCGGCATCGTCGGAATTATTTCGGCCTTTAATTTCCCAGTAGCAGTTTGGAACTGGAACACGGCCTTAGCATGGGTTTGCGGTGACGTTTGTGTCTGGAAACCATCTGAAAAAACACCACTAACAGCCATTGCTTGCCAACACATCACCCAAGAAGTTTTTGCCGCCAATGGCGTACCAGAAGGCGTTTCAGGGCTAGTTATTGGCGATGGCGAAATCGGAAAACTGATGGCCAATGACAGCCGAGTACCTTTAGTTTCTGCAACAGGTTCTACCCGCATGGGTAAATCTGTCGGAGCCGCTGTGGGTCAGCGCTTGGGTCGTTCCTTATTAGAATTGGGGGGCAACAACGCCATTATCATCACGCCTTCAGCAGACCTCAAAATGGTCGTGCCAGGTGCCGTATTTGGTGCCGTAGGTACTGCTGGGCAACGCTGTACATCTACGCGTCGTTTGATCATCCATGATTCAATTTATGACAAAGTTAAAGATGCCTTAGCAGCAGCCTACAAGCAATTGCGTATTGGCAATCCTTTGGATCAAAATAACCACGTTGGGCCGCTGATCGATCAAGACGCCGTGAACAACTATCTTAATGCCATTGAAGCTGCCCAAAAAGAGGGTGGAAAAGTTGTCGTGGAAGGTGGTGTGCTTTCTGGCACAGGTTATGAATCTGGGTGCTACGTAAAACCTTGTATCATTGAGGCAGAAAATCATTTTGCCATTGTACAACACGAAACTTTTGCGCCTATCCTTTACATTATGAAATATACAGGTAGTGTGCACAACGCCATTGCCATGCAAAATGGTGTTCCGCAAGGTTTATCTTCAGCGATCATGACCAACGAGCTCAAAGAATCTGAAGCATTCTTGAGTGCTGCTGGTTCAGATTGCGGAATCGCAAACGTCAATATCGGTACTTCTGGTGCAGAAATTGGTGGCGCCTTCGGTGGCGAGAAAGAAACAGGTGGAGGCCGCGAGTCTGGTTCAGATGCCTGGAAAGTTTACATGCGTCGTCAGACCAATACCATCAACTACTCTGATTCCTTGCCACTTGCGCAAGGCATCAAATTTGACTTATAATTTAATCACCTTAACTGGGAGCGTTTTTGCGGTACTGAACAAATAAGTACCCGACGGAAGCGCTCCTAGTTCAAGTTCCATTTTTAAGTCAGCGCTCAATTCAAAGCGCTTTATCACTCTTCCACTTAAATCTTGCAGGAGCAATTGCTCGCCAATCAGGGCCTCGTTGTATGTCATCCAAATTTGTTCTCCAAACGGATTCGGATACACTTCTATTTGAGTAAGGCTGAGTTCATTGACACCCACATCGACTAACTCATAATTTAACGTGATGGTACTGTCGCAACCTGCGGCATTCGGAATAACTTGGGTATAGGTTCCACTGACGTTATAAGTGATTCCATTCAAGGTATATGGACCTTGGAATACCACATTGATTGTCGCATTGGTTGGTTGGTTCACTGTGATGTCGAATAAATCACTTCCTGTACACCCGAACTGATTGGTGCCGGTAACTTCAAGAAGTGTATTGAAATTAGGTGTGATGTAAGATCCATTCGCCATACCGTTTGACCACACATAAGAAAGTGCTCCGGTGGCCGAAAGCAAAACTGAATCACCTAAGCAGATGGCTGGGTCTGCGCCAGCACTCACTACAGGGTTGGCATGAACTGTTACCATTACTAAATCGTTGTTCTGACAACCATTGATGTCAATTCCGGTTACGGTATATGCGCCTGTTGCATTTGGAATAAACGGAACGCCATTTTGAATACCTCCACTCCAGTAATATATGGTACCGAAAGATCCAGCAAGCGTAACATTTTGGCCCGCACAAATTTCGATATCAGGCCCGGCATAAATACCCGGTAAAGGATTGACTTGAACAAAAAGGGAATCTTGACTCTGACAACCATTGGTACCGATAACTGTAAGTGTATAGTATTGTGAGACCGTAGGGATAAAATACTGATTGTTTTGGATGCCGTTATTCCAACTCATTTGTGTGCCAGATGGGTACGTGGCTGAAACCAAAATAGAATCTCCTAAACAAACACTTTGATTGAAACCCGCTTCAATGATGGGTGCTACAATATTGACTTCAAAATAAACAGAATCTATGTCCGAACAGCCGCTTTCCCAATTGGTCGCGGTAACAACGTACCACATCGACTGTGAAGGATTAGCCCAGGTTTGAGCTGCGTTCGGTGTTGTGAGTGCTATTGTAGGCGACCACGAATAATTGGTTTGGGCTTGTGGCAAGCCGCCGATCATGGCTCCTGTTGTATTGATGCTGCAATTTTTAAGCTTGTCAGGCCCTGCATTAGCTAAAGGCGTGGTAAGGTTGACAGTCACCAATACTTGATCGGTAATTTGGCAACCATTAATAGGGTTGAGTGCTGTCAGTGAATAAGTCGTCGTTTGAGTAGGATTAGCCCAAGTGTTTGAAGCGCTCGGGTTGTTGAGCCCAACAACGGGTGCCCAAG
>CAYPVA010000154.1:0-881 GCA_964414045.1 uncultured Lishizhenia sp.
ATTGCCGCACTACGGGCCCCATATCAATTTCTCTTGAGGAGGAAGTGAGGAAATGAAAGAGGGTTTCGGAGTAGTCGTAACCCATCACTGCACAATCTTCAACTCTGTTCTTCTATTCTGTTGGTGTTCTTCGTCCGTGCATTGAACATCATTTGAACAGCGATTTTTGAGTTTGTATTCGCCGTATCCTTTTGCTATGATTCTTTCAGGACTGATGCCTTTACTGATGATGTAATTAACACAGCTATTAGAACGTTGCTGCGATAACCATTCGTTGTAAACATCGACTCCTCTGGAGTCAGTGTGTGAGGAGAGCTCTACCTTCAAATCATTGTTTTTCATGTAGGCAATAAGCTTATCTAGTTCTTTGATGCTCTCTGGACGCAAATCCCATTTGTCGAAATCATAAAGTATCAGATCTAGATTGATGAAAGTGGCAGCGCTGTTGGGCTTCATATTTAAGGTGATGATGTCTACTGCCTCACATGATAATCTGTCTTTGATAGATATATATTGATCTTTATGGTTAATAGCAGTTATGGATAAAGAGTCAACTCTTAATTGAGTGATGTCAATTGAACCTTCTTTTTTAGTGACGATTTTTGTTACTAATTCATCTTTATAGTACATTTTTACGAGCGCACCGTCAAGTGGCTCTCCTTTGTAACTAATTAGGTTAATAATGCGTTTTTGGTTTTTTGGGGTTGCATTCAGGGTAATAGTTTGATAGGGATCAATTTCATTGTTGAATTTAATACTATCTCGAAAGCCTGTATTCGGATTGGAATAGGTGGCAATGTACGATGTACCAATGATGCCAATGAAATTGTCCTTTCCAAAATCATCAGTGGTTAGTTTTTTATAATATGATCCATCTGCAT
>CAYPVA010000154.1:891-3685 GCA_964414045.1 uncultured Lishizhenia sp.
CGCTATTGACGCATTAGGAATAGGTTTTTTGAAGCAATCTTGTAAGACCAATTCAACATATTTTTTCTGCCCTTTAAACTTCACGCTGTAGACTTCGTCTTTCCATTGATTGCGGTTGGTAGAAAAATATCCTTTGCCTGTTAAATCATTGACGCTGAATGCAAAGTCATCTGCATTTGTATTGACAGGGGTGCCAATATTTTGCGGAGCAGATTTGATAAAATCACTTCTAAAAACATCTAGACCACCGCAACCAGACCATCCATTGGAGGAAAAATATAAATAACCATCTTGTGAAACAAATGGGAAATTTTCATCACCACTTGTATTGATGATTTCTCCTAAATTCACAGGCGAATCATAGGAAGTACCATTCCACTTGCATCTGTAAATATCCGCACCACCAAACCCGCCGGGTTTATCTGATGAAAAGTATAGATTTAAAGAATCATCAACAACTCCATGTGCAACTGAATAGGACGGGTCATTCCATTTGAATAAGTCTGTTGGCACCCATTCACCTTGTTGATTTTCATAGATCACTAATTTTAATCTGTTGTATTTGACTTCATTTTTTAAATCGACTACTTCATGGTTACTTGTCATGTAAGCGTAGCGATTCGTTTTAGAAAAACTAACAGGTCCATCGTGAGGATTTGTACGCTTGATTCCATTCCAGATTTGGTCCTTCTTGCTTCCGTCTTTGGCATAGATGATGTCTGTGAAATATTGTCCAGTTTTGCCGTAAATTCTGTTTACAAAACCAGAATTATATTGCGTTGAAACATATAAAACACCCTCAGGATAATCGGTTGCAGCAAATACTTCTCCGGTTTTCGAACTTCGAAAAAGTTGAATTTCATAATCTGATTTTATTTGATAAGCGCCTTGTATGGCACTGAGTTGTTTATCCCAACTCAACAGTATTTTGTCATTAGGGAATTTGCTCAATGCTTCTTTTATCGTTGACTCAAGTTTATTTCCTTGCTGAGTAAGTTGCAGAAGTTGAAGTTGTATATGATAATCATGAGCCAAGGTTAGCTTGCTATTTGCCGTGAATTTGAGAGACCATTCCAAAGCTGCTTCATATTGCTCAGATTCTGTTGCCGCAGTAATTAATGAGCGAACAACGTGTGTATCAAGTGAAGTATTTTCTTGTGCCAATTCTAACCAAATGGGATAAGACTCAATGTAGTTATAGGATTTGGATAATTTTTCGGCGTATTCCTGTTTGTAGGTCTGTGCTTGAATAACAGGAATGAAGGATAAAAATAGAATGAGGAGTTGACTGCGCATTTTTAGAAAAATCTAGGACTGATGAAAGCATTAAGTTTTGAACGCAAATCAAAGGTGAGGCAAATTTCATGGCTACCCCAATTGCGATAAATCAATTTATTGACAGGTAATTCATAGGCATACCCCAAAGACCAGCGGTCAGAGGGGGCGTATGCACAATTGAATCCAACACCTTCGTTGTAGCGATACAAAACACCAAGCCAAAATTGCTTGTATAAAAATGCTGAAACATTTAAGTCTAAACTTAAAGGGGCATTGGCCGTGTATTTGAGTAATATACTTGGTTTGATATCAATGACTGAATTGTAAGGGAATACCAATCCTCCAGTAAGGTAGATATGCCTTTGAAGGTAAGAATTACTGATTGTATCCAAGTTACGCTCAATCAAATGGGGTATACTTAAGCCGAGGTAGCCTTTTTTATGGTAAGCATAAATACCTGCCCCAATATTTGGCTTACTCAGACTATAGCCCTGCATCATATTTGGATCATTCATATCTGTTGCCAAAAGGGAAGAAAAATCAGCTTGGTTATTCATCCAACCTCCAGACATACCAAAAGATAAGCGCCAACTACTGTTGTTGAAACGAAGGTGATAGGCAGCGTTGAAAAGAGCAGCTACATTAGATCGTGCGCCGACTTTATCATTATTAATAGTTAAACCCAGACCAATATTTTTTCGGTATACAGGCGCATGAATAGACAAGAACTGTGAACGCGGAGCACCTTCCCAGCCTAACCATTGTGCCCTATGTACAAGTGTGGCATTTAAAGAACCCCTGCTACCCGCATAGGCAGGGTTAAAGTGCAATGGATTAAAGAAGTAAAGTGAAGATTGTGCTGTTTGTTGCGCAAAGGCAACAAGATGAACCACAAAAAACAGGAGTAAAGATATTTTTTTCATTATTTCTATGGTTGAATTTCAATGTAGCCTTTGATAGGTTCTTGAGACTTTTTATGTGTATCAATGTAGTAAAAATAGGTTGCTGATGGTAAGGGCCCCTCAGGACTACCTTTGATTGACCAACCATTCCAGTCATTTAAATAGGGTTGCGCCTCATAAACAAGCGAGCCCCAACGATTGAACACTTTTACTTCAAGTTCTGGATACTGGGCTGTATTTTGTAGTATCCAGGTATCGTTTTTGCCGTCACCGTTTGGTGATAAAAATTGTGGTGCTACTACCTCAATGAGTGGCAAACATTCTATTGAAAAAGTATCTAGTAAAACACATTGATTGGCATCTGTAAGCGTCAAAACAAAATCGCCTGCATCTATACCTTCTAAATTGGCACCTGTTTGACCATTACTCCAATTATATTGTAGCGTACCAATTCCTCCAGACCCACTAACAGTAACGGAGCCATTCGCTTCTCCACATTCTGAAATTTGAGACCCAATCAAACTAATTTGTAATGGCGAAGGCTGAATAATGTTAACAATTGTATCTATCTCACAACCATCTTCATTAACCATTGTAATGCTGTAAATACCAGG
>CAYPVA010000154.1:3695-4441 GCA_964414045.1 uncultured Lishizhenia sp.
GCTTGTTGTTGAAACTGTAGGAGACCAAGAATAACTTATATTAGACTGAGAACTTGCCGAAACTTGTACTGAACCGTTCGAACCTCCAAAACAAGACACATTACTTAAATTGACACTATTGATTGTAATCACATCGGGTGCTTCAATTTCAATGGAGTCTGTGAGTACACAACCAGTGTTTCCAGCTATTAGTGTGTAATAATAAATGCCATCTTGATTGATTTGAATACTTTCAGACGTTGTTGATCCAATGATGCCAGGGCCAATCCAGCTTACTGTGTTTGGATTTGGGGTGTTCGTTATTCCAATTTGGATAGGGTCATATTGGCAATTGAGGCCTGAAGCAGGATTGATAAATTCATCCGCATTAGGTATTGTATTGACTAATACTACGAAAGTATCAATTTCATTAGTGCAGCCATTGAAGGTTGCTTCAACTGTAATTGTACTCGAAGTTGCTTGACCATTATTATCTGTACTGGTGAAATTTGGTATCTGTCCATTTCCTGACCCACCTAAACCTATCTGCGTACTTGAATTACTCCATGAAATTTGGGCGCCGGAAGGGGTGGTTTGATAATCAGGCAGATTCACTAAAGTTCCTGGGCAAAAAGAGGTATCAGTTAGTAAATTGGAAGTGATAAGCGGGGTAACAATCACTGGAACTGTTTGTGGAGCTCCGGGACACTGATAGCCTGTAATAACTACAAGATAAATAGCTGTGTCTACGGATGTTCCAGAGTTTG
>CAYPVA010000155.1:0-4380 GCA_964414045.1 uncultured Lishizhenia sp.
TTTCAAATTGTACAAGCAGGCCTTGCATTGGATCTTCTGTAAGAAAATAAAAATTAGCTTGTGGTTTCACGACTTGAACATAAGCCACTGCTGCAACACTAAATGTCTGACACTCATCACTGACCTGCACAAAATAAGCCGTTGAATTCTGCGGATTGACCGTAATACTTGCTGTATTCTCTTGAGTTGACCAAGCATAGTAATAAGAACCATAACCACCACTCGCACTAACTTGTAATGTAACGGTGTCGCCCGGACAAATTTCAAAAGGCCCATTGGTTTGAACCACAAGCGGTGGGCTCAAAATGGTATATGTCATGGAATCTGCTATCACATTTCCGCAGTTATCCGTGACATTCACTACATAGTTTGTAGTGCTCCCGGGATTTGCTAAAATTGAATCTGTGACGCCAACCGTTGTGTTGTTCACTGTCCATAAATAAGTATATTGCCCAGAGCCACCACTAGCGCTCACACCGATCATGGCTTCAATAAATGGACAAATTTCAGTGATATCCGGACTCAATTGCAAGCTTAATGGTTGAAAAACAGGAACAACGACTTGAATGGTATCAAAAGCGGGGCCACTTCCACAAGCATCTGTTACAGCCACCCAAATCGCTTCGGAGTTAGCCGGCGTGTAGGTGATACTCGCACTTGTCTGTCCATTGCTCCAGGCATAAGTCAAGGGCTGGACGCCGCCAAGTACGGCACAATTGATTGTAATGGGATCGCCCGGGCAACTAATTGTGTTTGCGGAAAGGGTCACTTCCATTGGCTGGTTGTCTTGTATGAAAAGATCGAGCACCAGCGGTGTGATGTTTCCACAAGGGTCTGAAATCGGTAAAGTAATTGTTAAGGTTTCGAGGCCTTCTACTTGTGCATCAATAGTTGTTTGAATATTAAAACTAACCGTTGTTTGACCCGGAAGAAATGTAACTGTAGCAGGTACGCCAGAATAATCTAGCCCGTTGGTCGCTGTTCCTGATAACTGCACAGGAATCGTGATGGACTGATTCAAATTAGTTTGCCTTTCGAGCGTGACTTGAGCACTCACGCATCCTTCTGCCATCCATGCAGGATTGGCAAAAACTTGTTGGGAAAGCGTATAATCAATGTCTATCGGTGTGAGTGTCGAAAGGGAATTGGCTTCTAAAAAAATCCCGGAGTCCCATTGACCATCTCCAACATCAGCTATGGCAATGATGAGGTGATAGGTTTGGCCACATTGCACCTGAGACACCGCCTCCAGCACTTTTGTAAAGCCATCATATTGAATGTATTGCGGGCTTTGGTTGTATGGAGGTGTATTGCCATCCCCATTATTGACAAAATAGAACGGATTGGTGATGGCATTGACATTATTGATCGAAACGACTGCTCCATTTGGTAATTTAGCCATATTCTGAAAACCCGTGATGCCAGGGCCTGAAATGAAAAAACCGAATACATCGTTGTACGTAGTGTTGTTGGGGGGCGCAAATTCGGGATATTCATCTGAACCGAATACGTATTTGAATCGAACGGTATCTGCATAAGGAATAAAATCAAACTCAAGAATTGCCGCATTATAAGTTTGGGTTCCGCCGATAGCCTGAGAAAGTAATGGGAAACCACCCATATTGTTGTCAACACCTGAGCCAGGCTGATCATTAGGCCCCTGCGGACCATCGCCATTGGGCAAGGTGGTTCCGGTGGTCATGACAATTCCACTAGAGATTCCTAAATTCGTGTTGGCAGCTGTAAATTGGCCAATGGCTACAGGGCTTCCGTTGTAAGTGACATTTGATACGGTGACGCCATTTCCTAATAAGATATTTTGGACCAACCCCTGCGGATTCAATGAATTATTGGTCACGAGCTGCGCCTTCAACCCTGGGTATAGGGCTAAGGAAAAAAGTACTAACACAAAATGCCTAAAGCGCAACATCGTTATAACTACGTAAATTCTTGGAATTCGTTGTCCAAAACAGCACTTTTTTGCATAAAAAAAGGATGCCGAAGCATCCTTTTCAAGTTTTGTGCCAAAATTGGCTTATTTTTTATCAAAAATTGGCTTGAGCACATACCACGCTAAGAACGGGAAAAAGTGCATTGGCATAGCGTAGCCGTAAAAGATAAATTGGTGTAATTCATTGGAATTGTCTGTAAAAGTAAAGCCCAATACACCAACCAAACTTGCTGTAGTAATTGCAGCAAAAATCAAGGCAAAAATGAATTCTCCGAAAGACGGAATGAACTTTGTGAGCAACCAGTGTCCTAGCGTGGCAAAAATTGTCCCGACCAAGCAAGAAATAAAAATAGCCGGTGTAGGAACCACATTTGAATAATCTTCAAACAGTTGTTGTTCGAACATTTCACCATAAAAGTAGGAAACTCCTCCTGCTAATAAACCGGACGACAAAGCCCAAATAATTTTTTTTACCATAATTTTTATTTTTTAATGACCGGAATAGTTGCGGTGATTTTAATGTTATCTGCCACACCAGCATTCTTTTTACCTACGCCATAGTCATTGCGATTCACACTAAATTTAGCAATAAAAGTTCCTTTTGAACCTTTTTTGGTAAAAGTAAATGGAATAGTAACTTCTTTTGTTTCTCCTTTGATTTGTAATTTACCAATGGCTTTGTAACCATCTTGGGTTTTTTCAATGCGACTTGAAGTAAACTCAATATATGGATATTTGTCCGCATCGAACCATTCCTCCGCGCGTGCATGTTTGTTTTGCAGCCCGTTTCCGGTATTGATGGAAGCTACTTTGATCTTGAAATTCAATTTTGACTTGGATAAATCAGCTTCATTGAAGATCAATGCAGTTGACGTAAGCTCATCAAAATTTCCACTCACATCTGGGTTGGTAAATACGACCTTAAAACCCTCAGCTATTTTATATTGTTGAGCTGATGATGAAAAAGCGACTGTAAAAATGAAGAGGACAAAAAGAATGTTTTTCATCTCTTTTAGTTTTTAACTACTTCGAGGTCAGCTTGTAATTTCACTTCATCAGAAAGACCAGGGCTCACCTGACCCATTCCGAATTCAGATCTTTTAACAACACCTGTAACTTGTAAGCCTGCTACAGTTGCACCTTGATAATTTTTGCTGTTACCAGTGTGAACACCATTAAGAACAACTTTTTTAGTCGTGCCGTGCATGGTCAATTCACCTTCGATCAGGTAGGTACCTTTTGCTTTCGGAGCCTCTTTAACTGAAGTGCTTTTGAAGCTAATTGCTGGAAATTTTTCAGCATCAAAACAATCTGCAGTACGCAAGTGGTTGTCGCGGGCTTCGATACCAGTATTGACAGAACTTGCTTCTGCATTCATCGTGATTGTTGCCCCATTGAAATCTTCGTTAGGCGTAGTGACCTCAACGTTGAATTTGGTGAAGTTACCATGTACTTGTGTGATGCCGTTGTGAGTAATTGTAAAACCCAAACGAGAATGTGCGCCATCTAAAGACCAAAGGCCAGCAGAAGTTGCTACAAAAGAAAACAACGCGAAAGCGCCTAATAAACCAACAAATAAATTTTTCATGTTTTTTAATTTTAGTGAATAATAAGTAAACAAATTTATAGCCGCAAAGTTGCGTTGAAGCGTATAATAATTCCGTTGATGTAGGTCAAGGATTTACAGCACTAACTATTTTGAAGCGCCTGCAATTTTTCAAATGCATCTTTGATATGACGAATAGGCTCGATAACTAACCTGAGTTTATCGTCCTTTTGGGCCAAGCGATAGCCACTTTGTTTGGCTAAAATATTTTGTAAAATTCCTTGGAATTGAGGTGTTTCGTAAAACGGAGATTGCGGATTCGAAATAAAATGCCCCACTAACTTTTCCGATTTTAACACCAATCTTTCAAGACCCATTGATTCGGCTAACCAGCGCAGTTCAAAAGAAAACAACAACTCTTTTACCTCTTTTGGGAGTGGTCCAAAACGATCGATCAGTTGCTTGCTAAAATCATCGAGCTCTGTTTTGTCTTTGAGGCTATCCATGGCCTGATACAAACTGAGGCGTTCAGCAACTTGATTGACATATTGATCAGGAATTCGGACTTCCATATCTGTTTCAAAAATACAGTCTTGTACAAAGCCATTGAATTGGTCACTGACACGCTCCTCAAACAATTCTTTGTACTCGTGCTCGCGCAGTTCTTGCATGGCTTCATTGAGTATTTTTTGATACATTTCAAAGCCTATTTCAGCAATAAAGCCACTTTGCTCGCCTCCCAACATGTTTCCTGCACCGCGAATATCAAGGTCTTTCATGGCAATATTGAAACCCGATCCTAAATCTGAAAATTGGACCAAAGCTTCAAGGCGTTTTCTCGCCTCGGAGGTCATGATGCTGAATTTAGGAGCGATAAGGTAAC
>CAYPVA010000156.1:0-4290 GCA_964414045.1 uncultured Lishizhenia sp.
ACGGGAGTTAAAATGAAAACAGTTTCGTAAGAATTCATAAGGTTAAACTTTAATTTATACTATAATTGGGGTGCAAAGATACACAGAATCTATTGAAATGCAAGGAATCTGCAAAGAATCCTACTTCAATTGTTGATCCTTCAGCAGTGCATTGTAATCTTTGAGCATTGCATTTTCTGCTTTGATCTTTTCAAATTCTGCTTCTAATGTCTTGTAGGAGGGGCTGAGCTGTCTGAAAAAATCAAATTCGAGGACTTCAGAAATGAGCTGCAATAAGCTGGTATCTATCGTTTTTCGATTGAAAATGGAGTACGCATTCTCTCGCGACTTATTGATGCGACTTGCAAATTCAGTAACTGTCATCCCTCTTTTTTCAATCACCCCACGAATCTGCGCACCAATATGTTGCTCCATGTTACAAAACTCCGAAGACCTGCGTAATCCGTGTTACTAAATTCGTTTGTAAATTTTCACATATCCGTTGGTAGTAGTGCATGAAATAAAAATGAAGGAAATGTGTACCTTTACCTCATGTCCTTTTTTACCGAAGATTATTTATTGTTTTTTCAAGAATTGGCGGCCAACAATCATAAAGATTGGTTTGATGTCAATAGAAAACGCTACGAAAATAGCGTGAAGGAACCCTTTAAAGCATTTACACAACATTTGATCGACGAATTGGCTAAAAAAGAGCCCGTTTTCAACGATTTAAAAGCTTCTGAATGCATCTTTCGCATCAACCGAGACATTCGTTTTTCAAAAGACAAAACTCCCTACAAAACAATGTGTTCGGCTGTCATTTCACCGCAAGGAAAGAAAAGTAGCTCCATTCACGGTATTTATTTCGAACTAAGCCCAGAACATGTGCGCGCTTATGGTGGCGTTTATGAAATTGACAAAGAAGATCTTTACGCGCTGCGCGAAGGGATTGCCAACAACCTTTCTGAATTTCAAAATCTTTACAATAATAAAGGGTTCAAGGAATTATTTGGCGAAATACATGGGGAGCGCAATAAAAAAATAGACAAAGATTTTCAAGAGGCCGCTGATTTAGAACCGCTTCTTTACAACAAACAATTTTATTTTTACGCGACTTTTGATCCTCAAACAATTTTAAATCCTGATTTGGATCAATTACTTTTGAAATGCTACAAAGTTGGCAGACCGCTCGAACAATTTTTTAATCAATTTATCCAACGTTCATGAGAAAAGTATCTTTCCTCTTATTATGCTTAGTCACAGTATCGCTAAGTTTTGCTCAAAAAAAGACCTTCGATCTCAAAGAGTCTGTGCTCAAACAACGCGCACTCTCACCTACCCGCCTCAATAATTTTCAATGGGTACCCGAAACAGATCAGTACACTATTTGTAGCTCAGATTGGAAGAGTTTACAACTCAGCGCCGTGAGTTCAGAGAAATCTACAGAATTAACCAACGTCAGTGAGGTCAACCAAAAGTTAGGCACTTCATTTGCGCATTTAGGATTCAGCACTTGGGTCAGTAAAGATGTTTTAGAAGTTTCTGACGGAGTTAGTGTATTTGCGCTTTATAATGTAGTTTCGAAAACAGGAAGTGTTTACAAATTACCAGAAGGTGCAGAAAATGCACATTTTCATGCAGCAAGTAAAAAAATTGCTTTCACGCTTGAAAACAATCTTTTCTTGCAAGAAGCTGACAAACTCCACCGACCAATCACCAAAAACACAGATAAGAACATCGTTTCAGGACAAACCTATGCCCGCAGTGAGTTTGGTATTTCTGAAGGAATATTTTGGTCTAATTCTGGTGCATTGCTTGCCTTTTATCAAAAGGATGAAAGTGCAGTGCACGACTATCCGTTGCTTGACATCAACCAAACACCAGGCGCAGTTAAGTTTATTAAATATCCTATGGCTGGTCAGGCTTCTGAAAAACCTCGTGTGGGTATCTACAACCTCAAAAGCAAGAAAACAGTATTCATTAGCCCGCGATCTGGCAGCGATTCGTATTTAACGAATGTCGCATTTACACCGAGTGAAAAATACCTACTGGTGGCAGAAGTCAATAGAGACCAAAACCATATGTGGCTCCATTTATATGACGTCAAAGGCACATTTATCAGAACGCTATGGGAAGAAGCAAACGACAAATGGGTAGAACCAGAACACCCTGCGTTTTTTCCATCTAAAACAAGTGATAACTTCATTTGGATTTCTGAAAAGAATGGCTTTAACAATCTTTATTATTGCGACATCAAAGGAGAAAATCTGAAAACCTTAACGGCAAACAAATTTGTAGCCAAAAGCATCTTGGCAGCCAATGAAGATGGCACTAAAATTTATTACGCCGCAACGGGGCCAAACCCGTGCAACACCCTTGTATACGAATGTGACCTCCAAGGCAACAATCGTTTGCTCACTACCCAAGAAGGAACCCACCGCTTTGCTTTAGCGCCAAAAGGTGCTTACTATTTTGATGCCTTCAGCAGTTTAGAAGTGGCCAACAAAGAACAAATCATGACGCTCAATGGCAAAATTGCCAAACCACTCCACAATGCGGTTGATGCGCTCATGGATTACGAAATCGGGACCACAGAAATAGGCACACTCAAAGCCAACGACGGATCGGCACTTTATTACCGCATGATCAGACCAAGTAATTTTGATCCATCTCAAAAATATCCAGTATTGGTTTACGTTTACGGTGGTCCCCATGCACAAATGGTAACCAACTCTTGGTTGGCGGGTGCCAATCTTTGGATGCATTGGCTAGCCAATCAAGGATATATTGTTTTCACACTCGATAACAGAGGGTCAGCCGAACGCGGTTTTGAATTCGAAAGTCAAATTCATCGTCAGTTGGGCACCATTGAAATGGAAGACCAACTCACCGGCGTAAATTACCTCAAATCTTTGGCCTACGTTGATGCCAATCGTTTGGCAGTCCATGGCTGGTCTTTTGGTGGATTCATGACAACTTCGTTGATGTTGCGCCAGGCCGGCGTGTTCAATGTGGGCGTTGCAGGTGGGCCAGTGACCGATTGGAAATTCTATGAAATCATGTATGGCGAGCGCTACATGGATCGCCCTGAGCAAAACCCAGATGGCTATAAAAACAATGCCCTCACCAATTATACCAAAAACCTCAAAGGCAACTTGCTTTTGATTCATGGCACCGTTGACGACGTCGTAGTAATGCAACACAATGAAGCCTTACTGAAATCGTTTATCGAAAACGGCGTTCAAGTTGATTATTTTGTTTACCCGATGCATCCACACAACGTGAGCGGCAAAGACCGTGCACATTTAATGGAAAAAGTGCTCAAATATATTATGGAACACAATCAATAGAAGTTGTTTCAATTCATATAAAATAAAAAAAGGCGACCAAATGGTCGCCTTTTTTAAATAATTAAAAGCTTTTACAACTTGGAATTGAGGCTCGTCCAACCTCCACCGTTGTGAACGGTATAACCTGCAGCTTTTAGCAAGCTTTTGGCCGATCCACTGCGCATACCGGATGCGCAACAAGTAATGATGGTTTTATTTTTTGGGATTTTCGAAAGGTTGGTTTGTAAAGATTGTAAAGGGATATTCACAGCTCCTTTCACATGGCCACCTTTGAATTCTGCCGGTGTGCGCACATCGATGATCATGGCACCCTGTTGAACCAGTGCTTTATAATCCACACTGTTTCCGCCGAAAAGTTTCTTTAATAGAGACATCGTGTTTAGTTTTGAGTCATTGCATAGTTGACATCGAGCCAAGAACCGCCATTTTCACAATCTACACCTAATGATTGGAAATATTGTGTAGCTTGTCCTGAACGGTTTCCTGAAGCACAACAAAAAATGATGGGCTGTGCCATGGCTTTGATTTCTTCAATATGACCTGTTATTTCCTGTAAAGGAATATTAATTGAACCAGCTACATGGCCACCTGCAAACTCTGCGCGTGTGCGCACATCAATGATTGTTTTTGACATCTCTTTTATTTTTTGGGTTAATGATTTCAAATAGGTACTGAAACACTATTCCTCCTAACAACAAACCCATAATGATTGTTGCGTAAGGCGTACTACGCAGTGCACAACCTGTGGTACAAGGGTTTAGCTTGAAATAAACATAGCCTAAAATAGCTCCAATAACGTAGCCAAGGGCGGTAAAATATTTCTCTGTTTGAAGAATTGTTTTCATTTCGGTTACAAAATTAAGTTTCCAATATATTTTGAATTGTAGTGTAAGTTACAAATGACGATTCAATTGAAATAGACTACCTTTGACAAAATATTTGCATGAAACAAGTTTCTTTA
>CAYPVA010000157.1:0-4263 GCA_964414045.1 uncultured Lishizhenia sp.
ACGATTCTTGGGACAAAGGCCACGAACTTTCATTGCTAGACCTCTCCTATGACGATGACGCCATAGATGAGCCTGAAAGCGTCATGAAACAAGCACAAATTCAAGATTTCCTTCAAGACCCGGATCAACGCTTTATTTTGGTCTATGATTTCATGCGCATGTGGATCTTTTTGATCGAACTTATTGCCTACGAAAAAGAAACGCCAGTAGCTCCGCTCATGGCATTGGCCATTGGCACAGCACCCACAGAACAATCGCGTGCACTACTCGATGAAAACTTATTTGGAGACGATGAATTAGGCAATCAAGCCACTGACGAAGATGAAGACGAATTTGGTTTTCAAGATTTTGACGACGATTATGCCGACGACGACCTCACTGATTACAACGAATATGAATACTAAAAATACCACTCCAAGTGGAGACCCAATAGGTCAAGCCATTCTCGATTACGCAAAAACAAAAAAGCCTTTCGATATCATCGTTTCCTCAGACCTCTGCGACGACGACATCATTCCTATTGAAGTGCTGTTTAGAAAAGAGCAAGACATGCCCGACATAGAACTTGAAGCATTAAGTCTTTGTAAGGGAAAAGTACTAGATATCGGTGCTGGCGCAGGCGTACACAGTTTGGTTTTACAAGACTACGGCCTCGACGTGACACCCATTGATCTTTCTGCAGGCGCTGTAAGTTACATGAAGAGTCTTGGCTTAAATGCCAAACAGCTCGACTTCTACAGCCTGAATTCCAAGAACAAATACAACACGATTCTTTCATTAATGAACGGTTTTGGCTTGGCACAAAGACTCTCTAATTTACCCGCTTTTTTAAAGCACGCCTATGAGTTACTTGAACCAGGGGGCTGCCTCATCGCAGATTCTACCGATGTTAAATATCTATACGAAGATGAGGATGGTGCTGTTTGGCTTGATCTCAATGCCGAATACTACGGTAACTTTAAATTCCAAATGCACTATAAAAAAATCAGCGGCCCCACATTTGAATGGTTATATATTGACTATGACACCTTGCATCAACACGCCACGGAAATAGGATTCAAATGTCGCAGAGCAAGCACCCTTGAAGATCATTACTTAGCTGTCTTGCAAAAACCATGAAGCACTTTGTTTTACTTCTAAGTCTAGGTTTTATTTTGTTTTCGTGTGGTTACTCTGACGAGCAAACCGACATATTTGACCAACAAATCAAGCAATACATTGTAAAAAAACACCTGGATTTAAAACCTACAGGCAGTGGTTTATATCTCAAAATCGACAGCCTTGGCACAGGTAAGAAAATTCAAATACAAGACAGCATTTGGGTAACCTATGAACTTTTCTTACTTTCCGGTGAGCGCATAGAAAAACAAGATCAACCGGTTGGACTTCCTTTAAACGGCCTCATCAAAGCTTGGCAAGAAGCCTTATTTCAATTGCCAGCCGGCAGTAAATTACGTTGCATTGCACCACCACAACTTGCCTACGGTCAAGCAGGTACCGACAAAATTTCAGAAGATAAAATATTGTATTTTGATTTGACCATCGTTGATGCCAAATAAATGCTTATTTTTGACACGCAAAAAATAACATACTATGAGTGTATTAGTAAACAAAAATTCAAGAGTAATTGTACAAGGATTTACAGGTAGCGAAGGTACCTTCCACGCAGGCCAAATGATCGAATTTGGAACCAATGTTGTAGGAGGAGTAACTCCTGGTAAAGGTGGAACACTGCACCTCGAACGCCCAGTTTTCAATACTGTTGCTGATGCTGTACAACAAACTCAAGCCGATACCTCTATTATTTTTGTTCCACCTGCATTTGCAGCTGATGCCATCATGGAAGCTGCGGAAGCCGGAATCAAAGTCATTGTTTGTATTACAGAAGGCATCCCTGTCAATGACATGGTAAAAGCAAAAGAATACATCAAAGCATACAATACGCGTTTAATTGGTCCAAATTGCCCTGGTGTAATTACAGCTGGCGAAGCAAAAGTTGGAATCATGCCAGGTTTTGTCTTCAAAAAAGGCAAAATCGGTATTGTATCAAAATCAGGTACACTCACTTACGAAGCCGCTGACCAAGTTGCAAAAGCTGGAATGGGCATCACAACCGCTATCGGAATTGGTGGTGACCCAATTATCGGTACCACAACACGCGAAGCAGTTGAACTACTCATGAATGATCCTGAAACAGAAGGTATTGTCATGATTGGTGAAATTGGTGGAAACCTAGAAGCCATTGCAGCTCGCTGGATCAAAGAAAACGGCACTAAGCCAGTAGTTGGTTTTATCGCTGGTGAAACAGCTCCAAAAGGTCGCACAATGGGTCATGCTGGTGCAATTGTCGGCGGAGCCGATGACACAGCTGAAGCTAAAAAACGCATCATGCGTGAATGTGGAATTCATGTCGTGGACTCTCCTGCACAAATTGGCGCTAAAATGGCCGAAGTTCTCGGTTAAGCTGAATTACCAAATTTAATTCCAGAAATCCCAAGTGAGGCCAATTCTAATTTGCATTGGCGCAAAAGGGTATCCCTGCACTATTGAAATGGTTGGCTGATTCCAAAAGCTCCCCAGATTTGCTGCATTGATAAAGAACCTAAAGGTTTTTACTTCAAGCGCTACGTTCAATTGTGCATTCAAAAACCCGGTCTGGAAAACACTGTTTTGAGTAGCATTCCAATCTAAACTTTCTATGAAAGGTAAAAATACAAGTGCTTGGAATTTTGATTGATAACTCAGTTGTCCCTCTATGGCCATTTTTAAACGTTGGTCCTTGAAAATACCTCCATTCCATTGCATTGTAAAAGCTGCACTGTGTTTTGGTAAAAATTGAGCCGAGTTTTGCGCCAAAAATCGATAATTGGAATGTAATTGAATAGGGCCTATTTGGTATTTTACGCTGGTCCCAATAGTGGCAAACTGACCATTTGTAGCCACACCTATTGTACTCCAGTTCATGTTACTTAAGTCAAATCGATAAATAGAATTGTATTGAGCTAATCCAAGGCATAATTTCAATGAAAGCGCCTTCAAGGTATAGCTCATTCTGGCTTCAAGTTGCTGAAATTTTTCTTTTTGTGGATTACTCCAATAGTAGTTTGTCAGGTTACTTATATAGGTTCGCTGCAACAACTCAGGCCACTCATTGCGATAGTTGTGCTTTAGCGAGAAACCAAATGGGTTTACTTTGTTGGCATAGGTGTAACTTGTATTAAAATGCACGCCCTGGCCTGCACCAATGATATTGATTGCATTGTCGTGTTTCAATGCATGTATATTATCTAAATATGTGAGTTGATTGTTCCAAGAGACCTCAAGTGTATCATACTGATACTGGGTATCCGACCATTGTCTTTGCATTACCCCTAACAAGGAGGAAATATTGACTTTTGGTACAGACCAATTGAATCCTAATCGATTCTCAAAATAAACCTGTCTAAAGGTATCAATACAAGTGTCGGCATTGAAAAATGTCTGCGGATAATAAGTCGATAAATTGCCAATTTCATGATATACCCGCTGCTGAAGGTGATACGCATGAAAACTCGCCAAATTCAAGCGCCGAATAGAATCTCCGAGCACACGATATCGCAAATCGATCGTGCCATTGTAACTATTCTTCTGCGTATAGGACTGCTCTTTTAAAACAGGAATTAAATCAAGGGGTATCGCGTTTAACTGTGTATAATCCGCAATACCACCTGACCACTGGCGGTCATCACTCGCATTATCAAACGCAACTTGAACTTCATGGGCTCTACTCTTCTGATGCAGTTTAATTTGCAAACCACTGAAGCGCAAATCATCGGCCCGTACAAAACCATTGCGCTGCCAACGGTCATAGCGCAAATTCAAAAGTGCCTGATGCACAAATGCTTGTTCGTAGTCAAGGCGCAAGATTTGCGAGCCTTGTGCACCAAAACCATAGCCAAATCCCAAATGCGGCAATGCACTAAAAACAAAAGGTTTAATACTCCTATTTGCCGAGCTAAAAGAACTCAATCCGGGTTGCAATAAATCATAGGCGGTTGGCGCATTTTGTTGGGCTTGGAGAAAGAAAGTTGATGAAAAGCCATCCATCACATGCATTAAATCATTACTTGTACCAAAGGTCCGATTTGTATGAAGTAAGGTATCCTCTGGGCCCAAAAGTTGCGCACAGGCTTTGCCGAAGATAAAACTAAACAAGGCGAAGACAAGCGATTTATTCATGACACAAACTTAAGAAAAAAAGAAGGGTCGCCCCATGAGGCGACC
>CAYPVA010000158.1:0-4228 GCA_964414045.1 uncultured Lishizhenia sp.
TCATATCAAACTTCAACAAAATGAAATTATTTCTCCAAACTTGCTTCATTCTCATCAGTTTCTCGGCATTTACACAGACTGGCCAACTGAGTGGTCGCTTGCTCAACGCAGCAAACGGCACCCCAGTTTCTCCGGCAAAAATCAATATTGTCGAATTACAATTGTTCAAAGCCGCGGATTTAGAAGGAAGGTTTTCTTTTGAAAAGTTGGCACCAGGTATTTACACGGTGAAAATAACGGCACCGGGCTTCGAAGAAAAAGTACAATCAGAAGTACTAGTGACCAATGCCAGACCAACCGATTTAGTACTAGAACTCGAAGAAAAAGTGCAGACTTCTAAAGAAGTCAAAGTGAGTGCAGCACCTTTTCAAAGGAAAGCAGAGTCGCCAAATTCTTTAAAAACACTGAGTGCTACAGAGGTGGAGCGCCTGCCAGGAGCAAACCGCGATGTAAGTAAGGTAATTGCTGCCTTGCCTGGGGTTGCAGCACGTGCAACTTTCAGAAACGACATCATCATCAGGGGTGGTTCACCGGGCGAAAATAAATTCTATCTCGATGGCATCGAAGTGCCGAATATCAACCACTTTGCTACGCAAGGTAGCAGCGGCGGCCCTGTTGGTTTACTCAATGTGAATTTTATCAGAGAAGTAGAATTCTATTCGGGTGCATTTCCGGCCAACCGTGCCAATGGGCTTTCCTCCGTGCTTGCCTTCAAGCAAAAAGACGGAAACAAAGACGCGCTGATCACCAACTTTGCGCTTGGATCTTCTGATGCAGCCCTTACTTTTGATGGCCCAATTGGTGAAAAAGGAGATTTTATATTTTCAGTCAGACGCTCGTATTTGCAATTTCTTTTTGCAGCACTAAAGTTGCCTATTTTACCTACCTACAACGATTACCAATTCAAGTTCAATTTTCAATTGAATCCTAAAAACAAACTTTCCATTATTGGACTTGGTGCGCTCGATCAATTTGGGCTCAACCAGAAAGTCAATGAGGGCTTAACAGATACCAATCAAATTCAGTACAATAATTTTATTCTCGGAAATTTACCGATGCAGGGCCAATGGAATTACACCATGGGGGCGGTGTGGCAGCATTCTTCCAAGTCTTCTATTCAAACCGTCGTAGTGAGTCGAAATATGCTCAATAATGAGGCGTACCGCTATAAAAACCTAATTGAAGAACCTCAAAATCTTTTACAAAATTACAGTTCCTTTGAGGCCGAGAATAAATTGCGTTTTGAGCACACTTATCTTAAAAATGGCTGGCGTTTCAATGTAGGGGCTGGTTATGAATTTGCCAAGTACTACAATAGTACGTATCAGCTGCTCACAATTTTCGGACAGCCAGATACACTAGACTTTGAATCAGAATTGAACCTACATAAGTTTTCTGCTTTCTCTCAATTGAGTCGTGCTTTTCTAAACGAACGCCTGCGTTTATCTTTAGGCCTGCGCATGGATGGCACGTCCTACAGTGCTGCAATGCGCAACCCTTTCAATCAATTTTCACCGATGTTCTCGGCGTCCTATCGCCTTACCGAGGATTGGGCGATCAATGCCAATGTAGCACGCTATCATCAGTTGCCGTCCTACACCATTTTGGGCTTTAGAAATGCGGCCGGAAACCTGGTAAATGAACAAAATGGTCTGAAATACATCCAAGCGGATCATTTTGTGCTTGGTACAGAATATTTATTGAAGTGGAATGCAAGGATAACGCTGGAGGGCTTCTTGAAACAATACAGCAACTATCCATTCTCTATCAAAGATTCCATTTCTCTGGCCAATATTGGCTCAGACTTTGGTGTAGTAGGGAATGAAGCCGTGAGTTCAAGTTCTTCTGGTCGCAGTTACGGCGCTGAATTTTTATACCAGCAAAAACTCTACAAAGGATTTTATGCAGTTTTGGCCTACACTTGGGTAAGGTCTGAATTCTTGGATAAAAACAATAATTATGTCCCGACATCTTGGGATAGCCGTCATATCGTTTCTTTAACGGGCGGAAAGCGCTTTAAAAATGGTTGGGAATTTGGAATGCGCTGGTTGTTTTCGGGCGGTGCGCCTTACACACCATACGACATTGCCACCTCAAGTTTGATCAACAATTGGAACATCAATGGAGTTGGTTTATTGGATTATAACAACTTAAATACGCAAAGAGAAAGTAGCTTTCATCAATTGAATATCCGAGTGGACAAAAAGCTCTACCTCAAGCAATTCAATATGAACTTTTATTTTGATGTTCAAAACGTGTACGGCTACAAAGCAAAACTTGCACCAATTTTATTGCTTGATACCGATGCAAATGGCCAGGCAGTTGTTGATCCAAATGACCCAACGCGCTATCAAACCAAACTGATTGAGAATGCTTCGGGAATAGTACAGCCTACGCTTGGTATCATCGTTGAATTTGTTACAAAGAAAACGAAGTAGACCCTTTTCTAGATTCTTAAAAAAGTGGTATCTTTGCACCCAAATTTATCAATAATGGCAACCAATAGAACTTTTACAATGCTCAAGCCCGATGCAATCGAAAATGGGCATATGGGTAAAATCATCGACATGATTATCAATGCTGGTTTCAGCATCAAAGCAATGAAATACACACGCCTTTCTGAGGCTCAAGCTAAGGCTTTCTATGAAGTGCACGCTGAGCGTCCATTTTACGGCGAACTTGTTGAGTACATGACAAGCGGTCCAATCGTAGCTGCAATCTTAGAGAAAGAAAATGCTGTTGCAGATTTCCGTGCTTTGATTGGTGCTACAGATCCTGCCGAAGCCGCAGATGGCACAATCCGTAAAGCTTTTGCAGAAAGCAAAGGTCGCAATGCAGTTCACGGTTCTGATTCCGATGAAAATGCAGAAATCGAAGGAAAATTCCATTTTTCAGCTGCTGAGATTTTCTAATTTCAACAACTGTTTTCAATTCAAAAGACCGCCTAGCGGTCTTTTTTCATTCATAGCCATATGAGATTTACAGAAGCCATTGAAACGCGCAGAACTTTCGGGATCATCTCTCACCCTGATGCCGGTAAAACTACACTTACAGAGAAGTTACTGCTTTTCGGAGGAGCCATCCAAACTGCTGGCGCCGTTAAAAACAACAAGATAAAAAAATCTGCAACCTCCGATTTCATGGAAATTGAGAAGCAACGTGGGATCTCCGTTGCAACTTCGGTGATGGCATTTGGCTATAATGGCAAACAGATCAACATTCTAGATACACCAGGTCACAAAGACTTCGCAGAAGATACCTTCCGAACACTTACCGCTGTTGATAGCGTCATTCTTGTCATTGACTGTGCAAATGGGGTGGAGGCACAAACGGAGCGCCTCATGGAGGTTTGTCGCATGCGCAATACACCCGTGATCATCTTTGTCAACAAAATGGACCGCGACGGTAAGGAAGCATTTGATTTGCTCGATGAACTTGAGTCCAAGCTCAATATCAAAGTGCGTCCGCTTACTTGGCCAATTGGCATGGGGGATCGCTTTCAAGGAGTCTATAATATCTATCAAAAAGGGCTCAACCTTTTTTCGGCTAACAAAACCAAAATTGCCGAAGACGTCGTTTCCATTGCCGATCTTTCAGATCCTTCACTTGACCAAATCATCGGCGAAGCCCCAGCAAATGAGCTTCGTGAAGAAATTGATATGGTAGAAGGCGTCTATGATGCTTTTGACCGCGAACGTTATTTGGCAGGCGAGGTTGCACCGGTTTTCTTTGGATCTGCCGTCAATAATTTTGGGGTCAAGGAATTGCTAGATACGTTTTGTGAAATATCTCCTTCTCCGCGTGGAAGAGAGTCAGACACCCGTACGGTAGAGCCTTCAGATGAGCGTTTCAGTGGGTTTGTTTTTAAAATTCATGCCAATTTAGATCCAAAACACCGCGATAGAATCGCCTTCTTGAGAATTGTTTCCGGTCGTTTTGAGCGCAACAAATTCTATCACCATGTCCGCTTGAACAAAGACATGAAATTCCCGAATCCAACTTCCTTTATGGCCCAAGACAAAAGTGTCATTGATGATGCTTATCCGGGCGATGTCATCGGTTTATATGACACAGGAAGCTTTAAAATTGGAGATACCCTGACAACTGGTGAGAAAATGCTATTTAAAGGCATTCCATCTTTTTCTCCTGAAATTTTCCAAGAGCTTGAAAACCTTGATCCGCTCAAGTCAAAACAACTCGATAAAGGAATCAGGCAGCTCATCGATGA
>CAYPVA010000159.1:0-4221 GCA_964414045.1 uncultured Lishizhenia sp.
CGTACACAAACGCTAAGCCCTTATTCAAGAGAGGAATTAGCGAAGGAGATGCATGATTTGCTTCTATCAATTACAGATCATGATTAAAGTAAGTGTCATCATACCAACTTTTAATTCAGCATATTTTATTGAAGAAACTTTAAACTGTATTTTCAATCAAGATGGAATTAATGAAGTCTTTTCTTTAGAAATTTTAGTAATCGACGATTGTTCAAGCGATGAAACAGAAGAAATCTGCAAAAAATACGACCTCATTTTTTTAGCAAATGACAAAAATTCTGGGGGTCCAAATAAAGGACGAAATAAAGGACTACGCAAAGCCACTGGAGAATTTATTTGTTTATGTGACCATGATGATAAATGGCACAGCAATAAAATTATTTCACAATTAAAATATGTTCATATTGCCCCAATCATCAGCGGTGGATATTGTATTAAAAAACAATTTAATAAAAATTTAATCTACAGAGGTGCAAATCTCACTCAAGCTGAATTTTTCGAAAGAAATGTCACATTTTTATCATTACTTAAAAGGTCATTTACTGGACAAGTCATATACCTTTCAGGAATTTTATTTTCGGCAGAGCTTAAACATATTGAATTTGAGGAGACTTATGGTTTTCTTGACTATGATTGGTTTGTAAAACTTTTTGAAAACCAAGCCAGTATTCAAGTTCCAGAAATACTTTTCACAAGAATTGTACGCGAAACAAATCTCTCTTTAAACGAAAATTACAGACTTCATGATTATCGTATTGGTTTAAAAACCCTTGAACACTATTGTACTCTTTACCCTAAAGAATGTGCAATAGGCCGTTCAAAGTTCAATGGTACTTTGGCTCGTTATTATTACTTAACAAGTGATATGCCAAAAGCCAGAAAATACTTTCTTGAGTCGGGTCTAAATCCGAAGCACTTACTTTTCTATATTACTACCTTTTTTGGACATCAATTGGTAAAAAAATATTTTCATTTTTTTGGTTAACTATGAAATCAATCCTCATCAATATCTTAAAATATTATCGCGCTGCTAAGCATAAACTTAACATGTATCGCAAAAATAATTGGGAGATTGCGAAGCATTTGAAACCGAGTTTAAGGTTGAAAAAAGAATGGCACGGCAGTTTATATGGCGGATTTTACGTTCACCCTATTGTCATCCAATCAGAGGCAATCGTTATATCAATAGGTATTGGAAAGGACATTAGCTTTGACCGCAGTTTGCTCAAAAATCACGCTGTTCAAGTTTATGCCTATGACCCTACACCAAAATCAATCGAATGGTTACAACAGCTGTCAAACCTTCCGAATAACTTTACTTATTTTGATTTTGGCATTACGGCGCAACAAGACGGAAAGATGACCTTTTATTTACCCAAGGACAAACGTGCTGTATCAGCAAGTCTTGAATTATCTGAAGTCATGGATCGAGATGATACCGTTGAGGTTGAAATGAAAACCTTTGCATCCTTGCTAAAAACTATACCAGGCAAACATATTTCCATTCTAAAAATGGACATCGAAGGCGCTGAATACGAAGTTATTGAATCCTTATTTAGCGATCCAGAAGTGCAAATTGACCAACTCTTGATTGAGTTTCACGACCGAATGTTTGATACGCCAGTTGCACGCTCTGCGCAAAGTGTTGCGTTTTTAAAAGAGCAGGGCTATGAAATTTTTGGCTGCAGTATTTCCTCTGAAGAAGTCTCCTTTATTCATCATTCGGTTTTAAAAAACTAATGTACAACACCCTAGAATCCTATTTAAGCCAAATTGGTTTTTGCTGGACGGCTGCTAAGTTTATCCCGTATACCTTGTGCCTGGTAGTTGGGTACTTGCTGTTTAAAGCATTTTCGAAAGTTGCATTCAGAAGTTGGCTGCGTTACGTAGCCATGGCAGTTGGGTTTTGCTTGCCTTTTTTAGTCTATTTTGCATTTTATCCGATTTACAGTGCAGATATTCAGTCCAAAACCTATAAGCCAATTTTAGTTGAGCCAAAACTTCCGAAGCAGGCGACTTTGTTTATTGTGATTTTACCGGGCTGCCCCTATTGCATGGAGACCATTGAGTTAAGTAAACAAATGCTGCAAAAGAACACCAAAACAAATATCCAATATGTACTCACCTCAGAAGATCAGGAAGGCTATTGGTATTTTAGAAAGCGCTTGCCAAAACAAATTGGAGTTCAAATACCTGCCAACCCCGGCATTTGGATGCTAACTGCCGCTGGCGAATTTCCGAGCTACTTGTTGGTCAAGAACCAAAAAGTGGTCAAAGCCTGGCACAACACCGATTTTGGCGTAAATGCACTCGACCAAATCAATAATTACTTTTAGGCCTCAATCGCGTTACTCTTTTTTAAAGAAAAATAGAGAGAAAGTAAGAAGCCTATCAATAATAAACCCGAGCCAAACATAGACAATGAATTGCCACGGCTAACGCTTAAAGGTTCAAATTTCCATTCGATTTTGTGCTTTCCAGCAGGAACCACCACAGCTCTTAGGATGTAATTGGCACGCAGTGTTTCCACAGGTTTTTTACCATCGATGTAACAATTCCAACCCGCAGGGTAATAGATTTCACTAAAGACAGCCAGCTGCTTGGTTTTTGATTGAGCTATGTAACTCATGTGAGCAGGGTCATAGGAAGTCAGTTTGATATGCGCTGTGCTGTCTGATGCCAAACCTTGCAATTGATTGTTGAATTCAGCATGCACCACCGCGTTTACCTTACTTGAACCCAATTTTTCACCTGCACTTAGGGTCATTTCTTGATTGGCATCTTTTGCAAGTTTTACGTTTTGCACAAACCAAGCCGGACCATTAGCGCTGGTATTGATAACCGCTTTTTGATTTGGATTCAAAATGACATATTTGGTATTGAGCATATTCAAATATTCTGCCGCACCGCTCAATTGAATTTCAGCGACACCAAGGGTGTCAAAGATTTTTTGTGCTTGCTCTTGGCTCATGTCTGCAGGTAAGGCAAGCGTTCTGAATTTAGCGTTTTTAGCTGTATTCATGGCCGTATTGAGCGCTCCTACTGCCGTTGGGAAATGGAAATCAACAAATTCTTGGTAACGCTTTAATTTAGCACCATGATAACCTCCAATGCTCTTATGGAAAAAGCTGGTGTTGGTTTCTGCCATCGTACCATTGACATTCAATACGCGGTAAGAACTACTTAGATTGAGTGCACCGAATGCGGCATAGTAATCAAGGGTTTGTTGATCCGTGAGGTTTTTGTAGTATTCAAAATCTGTATAAGCTACTTTTAACTGCTGAGCCAGGGCGCTCGGTACTTTTTCATTTTGCAATACGCTGAGATCAGCGATTGAAACCTGATATGGCGCACTGGCCTCGCCGTCCGTTTGATAAGATTTGTAGGTACCTGTGCTGTCGTCATTATTGAGGTAACGTTTGGCTACACTAAGTTGATCTCCGAGCACAAAAATTCCGGCAAGTGCCATCATCAGCATGCGGTTCATTTGTGTCCTGATCAGCACAAAAATAAGTCCGAGTGCCAATAAAACTAAAAAGAATGATCGCTGCATATCAGCTTTATAGATGCCAATGCGCGTATCGATAAGTGCTTGTCTTAAACCCTGATAATACGAAATTTGAGCCGCATCTTTGGCTTGTTTACTGGCATCGGCAAATTGTTGCACCTCACGGGAACTCAAGAAGTCTCCGGAAATGGAAGGGGATGTCATCAGAACAAATGCTGTGAGTAAGATAACACCCATTCCGATGAACCAATGTTTTTTCTGACCAACAAGCCCTTCTCCTTTCAACATGCGGTCAAAAAAGAGTAAACCGAGTGCCGGAACCATGATTTGCAATAAAACAAGCATCATTTTCGAATCGCGAAACTTATTGTACATCGGAAAATGATGGATAAAAAAATCATTGAAGAAATTCATCTGATTAGAGGCCAAATAAAGGGTCAGGATGCTGAGCGCCAAAAATGGCCAACGCAAGGCATCTTTCACAAAAAGCAAGCCTAGCACAAAGAAAACGAGCATCACGACTCCAAAATAGAATGCGCCGCCACTCATGCTTTGACCACCCCAATACTGATCCATTTGACCAACTTGTTCGGCGTAATTGTAGTCTGTATTGGCAAGCGCGTCTGGATTATTCGATATATAATCGTTTTTACCACCTTTCGCATTTGGGGAATAAATGGATAACAATTCGTTTTTACCATAGTTATACTCCA
>CAYPVA010000160.1:0-4179 GCA_964414045.1 uncultured Lishizhenia sp.
GATTAAAACCTTTGGACCTGCTTTGTATGATGTATACAATTTGTCTCCTCTAGCAGGATTAACTGGATGGGGTGGAACAATCTCCTTGAATGGCGGTTTAAATGCTGCGAAAATGTACCGTGCAAAATTCAGTAATGCTCAAAAAGTGTTAGCAACGGGGACGCCAGTTCCTTTAGCAACAACCTCATTTGCTTTAGCTGAAAATTGGAATGGCCTACCGTATGTAGCAAGTAGAAATCTCCCTATTAATGAGGCGTTAGCTTACTTAGATGCGCGCGATGGAGATCAAATTAAATCACAATCTCAATTTGCAATTTTTGATGGTGTAACGCGCAAGTGGAAGGGAAATCTGACGACTATGAATGTGGGTGAAGGGTATATGGTTAAAACTGCTCGTGCTCAAAATTTCCGCTACCCTGACTATGCGAATCAGGTGAATATTTTGAGCGAAAATGTATTGACTACTAATTCTGCTAAAGTTGCTGGAGAAGAAGATTTGATGGCAGAACCTGTGGTAGATGCGAAGCCAGTTAAGATGGCAGCTAACCTGTATCGATTCAGCGAGACAATGAATCTAGTGGCGGAATTGCCAGCTGAATTCGATGGGGCAGAATTCTATAATGCGACGACGAATGAGGTAGTAAGTTTATCCCAAACAGTGACCATGAACAAGAAGAAATTGTTGTTCACGACTTTGTATGGCGATAAGTCAGAAAACGTGAAGGTTCGCTTGCTTAAAGATGGAGTGGCTATAAATGCATCGAACGTGATTTCATTTGCGACAAATGCATTACTGGGAACCTTAACGGAACCGTATCAATTCAAGTTTATGAAAGAGGGTGAGGCCGGACTTTATACCTATCCGAATCCATTCACAAATGAGTTGACACTCGAGTTTTGGTCTAATCAGGAGGGCACAGCAGATATTCAAATTGTGGATATGCTAGCACGGCCGGTAGACACAAAACAAGTTTCAGTAGTGAAAGGAATGAACGCGGTGAAATACAACGCAGCTAAGATGAGTTTTGGAAGCTACATTGTGAAAGTTAGTTCAGGCGAAAATGTCTATACTAAAACGGTGATCAAGAACTAAGTATGAAGAAAGGACTATTCCTGTACTTCTTGTTCATTTGTTCTTTCCAAATGTTTGCTCAACGGCCCACTTGGTCCGTGAATGAGACAATTTTTGAGAATACGCAGACGATGATCGCCAAGCTTTCCCTAGATGGGAAATTGCTCGAAAATCCGAATGATATGGTAGGCGCTTTTGTGGGAAATGAATGCCGTGGTGTTGCAAGCCCGGTATTCATTCCTGCCACAGGCAAATACTATACTTATTTGACCGTGTTCTCGAACAAGCAAGGGGAAGAAATAAACTTTAAGCTATACGAACATGGTTCAGGCCGAATTGTGCCGGTAGACAAGAAATTAAACTTTAACATTAATGATCATTTAGGTTCCTTTTTCCAGGCTTATAGTATAGCGATGCCTACTCTAAGTAATCAGGCAGCTATTTCAAGATTCGAACTTTATAATGTGAAGCCGGATTCTGTGGTTACTAGAGGAGATGTGCGCGTTTTTTATGTTCCTGTATTTAATTCGAAGGATACGATAACGACTAATTTTTCAATTAGTATGGGTGCAAAAGTGTATGTCAAGGAGGTTCCTGTTGTTCCTAAAGTGACAAAAATTAACTTCACGAAACAAGTCATATTTCAAGTGGTATCTCAAGACGAATCAAACCTATTAAATTACAAGGTAGAGGTCGTCAATTCCCCTACTCCAGACTGTTCTACCATTTCAATCGCGAAACCTTCCATTTCTAATGTTAGCTATTGCATCAATGCTTCTGCTGGTGTGCTCTCAGCAACTGCACTGTCAGGTAAGCAACTCGTTTGGTATGGGAATAATGCCACCGGTGGTACAGGAGCATTATCCGCCCCTACTCCTTTGACCGATTCTGCTCGTGTTCTGAACTATTATGTTGTACAAAGAGATACGTTATCTGGTTGTGAAAGCGAACGGGCTAAAATCACAGTGACCGTTGCAGCAATTCCAGTAAAGCCCTTAGTTTCGAATTTGAGTTATTGCCAAAGTTCAGAAAAGCCAACTCTTTCCGCTGAGGCACTTCCTAATGCTCGATTAGTTTGGTATGGAACAAATGAAGTTGGCGGAATAGGAAGTGATATGCATCCTACTGTTCTATATAATGCAAGCGCTATTGTAAATTACTATGTTTCTCAAAAAGATACATTAAGCGGATGTGAAAGTCCACGATCAAAAATAGTCGTGACTAGTTTAGCTAGTCAAATTCCTCCAAAGCCAATAGTAGCAGATGTTAACTATTGTGTGAGTGAGTCTGTAAAGGCTTTATCTGCATCTGCTTTATCTGGGAATAAATTAGTGTGGTATGGCAATTTAGAGACATTAGGAGTTGGAGTCTTTACAAGCCCTTTACCTGTGACTTCAGCAGTAGGAATTGCCAACTATTTTGTAGCACAGAAAGATACTATCACGGGTTGTGAAAGCCCGCGCGCGAAAATAAAGGTGACAGTTACCTCAACAGTACCTAAGCCTATAGTTTCAAATGTTAGTTATTGTGTAGATGCGGCTACATCACCCTTATTAGCTAAAACGGTAGATGCTTATAAGTTAGTTTGGTATGGTACAAATGAAAGGTCGGGTCAGGGAGGTTCACAAGCTCCAATCCCCAATTCTAGTATTGCGGGGACATTAACATATTATGTTTCTCAGGAGGATAGCCTTACAGGATGTGAAAGTGATCGTTCAAAAATCACGGTTACTATTTTAGCAAATCCTGTAAAACCAACGGTAGCTAATTTGAGTTATTGTCAAAATTCGAATAATACATCACTATCTGCCGCTTCATCTAAAGGCAGCAAACTTATTTGGTATGGTAAGAGCGAAACAGCAGGGACTTCAAGCGAATTTGCACCAGTTGTTGAATATACCTTAGGGGCAGTAGCTACTTATTTTGTGTCACAAAGGGATACCTTGACTGGCTGTGAAAGCCCTCGAGCAAAGATTGTAGTGACCAGTTTGTCTGCGAAGGTTCCTAACAAACCAATAGTTGCTGATGTTGTCTATTGCCAAAATGCAAACGCAACAGCATTAAGGGTTACAAATATTCCTGGCACCCGGATTTTATGGTATGGACTAAATGCAACAGGAGGAATTGCATCTACTGCTAGTCCTGTGCCTTCAACAGAGTTAATTGGCAATTTAACTTATTATGTTGCTCAACAAGATACGAGTTCAGGTTGTCCTAGTGACCGAGCAACCATAAAGGTATCGACATTGGCTAACCCATCGAAACCTTCCGTGATGAATGTTTCATACTGCCAAAATGCACCTACTACTGCTTTAACGGCAACGGCTTTGGCAGGCAATAAAATACTTTGGTTTGGCACAAATGAATCGGGTGGTACAAGTACGAGTACAAACCCGATTCCTTCCTCTACAACCGTGGGGGAACTTGCCTATTATGTCGTACAACGCGATACTAGTTCTGGTTGTGCCAGTGACCGAGCAGCAATTAAAGTATCTATTTTGGCTCCTCCTGCTAAACCTACCGTTAGTTTAGATGCAAGTTATAACTTAGTTTCTAGTGCGCCTGCGGGCAATCAATGGTACAAAGAGGGGGTTTTGATTAATGCCGCTGTTTCATCTGTTTATAAGCCAGCTAGCAATGGAACGTATACCGTTAAGGTAACGACTTCTGGTTGCCCAAGTGAGATGAGTGCGAATTTCAATTACTTGATTACAGCCATTACAAATCTTGCCAAAGAGGAATTTGTCACCTTATCTCCTAATCCAGTAGTCGACGAGCTCCGAATTCAATACTATTTGATTAATTCATCTAAAGCCTATGTTTCCATTCTCGATATGAGTGGAAGACCCGTTGTAGACGGGAAAGAAATGGCGACGGATTCAACGGTTAGTTTACGTGAATTACCAAGTGGCCTCTATGTGCTCCGGCTACTCGATTCTGATGGTAGGTTGTTATATACCCAAAAGATTGTCAAAATTTAGAACACGGAGTTTCAAAACCCTTTAGTTGATAGCTGAAGGGTTTTTTGTTTTTCAGAAACTAAATGGTATTCAAAACAAAAGACCCTAACATCTCTGTTAGGGTCTTTATTCATTGAAGTGGTAGAT
>CAYPVA010000161.1:0-4104 GCA_964414045.1 uncultured Lishizhenia sp.
TGCGGTGAGAAACAATGATTGTTGCCCGATTTTTAGAAAAACCTTCCAATTCTTGCAGGATAATTTCCTCTGTTTCAGTATCTACAGCACTGAGACAATCGTCCAAAATGAGCAATTTTGGATTGCGAAGTAGTGCGCGGGCAATAGAAATTCGTTGTTTTTGCCCTCCACTCAAATTGACGCCTCTTTCGCCAAGAATGGTGTCAAAACCGTGTTCGAACGCTTCAATATTGTGCAAAACGTGGGCACGCTTACAGGCTGACTTCAAATCTTCTAAGCTAGGTTCTTGCGCGTCTTCGGAGCCGAATTTAAGATTGTTAGCGATCGTATCGGAAAATAAAAAAACGTCTTGAGGTACAAGTGCTATTTCTTTCCGGTATAGACTTAAAGAGAGTAATTTTAAATCTTGCTCACCAATATGAATTGATCCTGATGTAGGGTCAAAGTGTCTAGCGACCAAACTGCAAATAGTAGATTTTCCGCTACCTGTTTGGCCAACGATGGCTAAGGTTTCACCAGGCTTCACGCTGAAAGAAATATCGTGAAGCACAGGATGCTCCGCATTTTCATATTGAAAGCCTACTTGCTCAAAAACAATTCCTTGCGCGAGCGCTGGTGCAAGGGTTTGGTCGTCGGTGATTTTTGGTTTGGTTTGAAGAAATTCGTTGATGCGTTGCTGAGATGCTGCGGCGCGCTGAATGATCGAGGAAATCCAGCCAAGACTTGCAAAGGGCCATGTCAAGTTTGTGACATACATGATAAATGCTACGATGCCTCCAACAGTCATTTTCTTTTCAAAGGTGAGTAGTCCACCATAATAAATGGCGATCATGGAGCTGAGTCCGATCAGAAAGATGATGGTAGGGCTGAAAAACGCATTGACTAGTACCAAACGCATGCTTTGTTTTTTGTAACGCTCTGCAGATTCACTGACTTTATCAGCCACTTGTTGTTCGCGTTGATATGCTTTTATGATGCGAATGCCTGAAAATGATTCTTGCGCGAGGGTACTCAAAAATGATTGTTCTTTTTGAACTTCAAGGCTCATCTTATTCATGGTGGAAGAAACCTTGTAGATCAGTATAGACATTAAAGGAAGCGGAAGGAGGACATAAAAAGTAAGGCTCGGAGATAAGCTGACCATTTTGGTGACAATCAAGATGAAAGAAACAACCAGGTTTATCGTATACATGATGCCAGGCCCGGCGTACATGCGCACCAAACCTACATCCTCAGAGATGCGATTCATGAGGTCGCCGGTAGCATTGTTTTTATAGAAACTTTGGTCGAGCGCTTGGTATTTATTGTAGATTTCATTTTTGAGGTCATATTCTATGAACCGCGACATAACGATGATTGTTTGGCGCATTAAAAACAGAAAGAAACCCTTGAGCAAAGAAAAACCCATGTAGATACCGCCAAGTTCTAGCGCAAGGTAGAGGTAGTCAGATTTAGTTTGAAGGCTCAGGTTGCTTTGAAAGCGATCAATCGAGTCGCTAAAAAAAGCTGGCATTTGAACGCCGAAATAGTTACTAATAACAGTAAACAGGATGCCAAGTAAAAAGCGCCATTTGTACTTCTTAAAGTATTTATTGATGTATCGAAGGGACTTCATGGTTTTTTTCTACTTTTGCCAAGCTATTTGACTTGCAAATTTACGTCAAATAAGAATTAGTGAACGAACTCATTTCAAAAACATGTCTGAATTGACAATATCTCCGTTGGTTGATTCCTCCTTGAATCCCATTCTTCAACCCATGGCTGCCATGGGGCACGAACAAATTTTATTCTGTAACGACAAAGCAACTGGATTAAAAGCAATCATTGCTGTACATAACACCGTGCTTGGTCCGGCCCTCGGTGGGACCCGCATGTGGATGTACCAAAATGAGCAAGAGGCTTTGACAGACGTATTGCGTCTTTCTCGTGGCATGACCTACAAAAACGCCATTTCAAATTTGAATTTAGGTGGTGGTAAGGCAGTCATTATTGGTGACTCCAAATCAATGAAGTCAGAAGCGCTGTTTAGAAGGTTTGGTCGCTTTGTAAACGCCTTAGCTGGTTCTTACATCACAGCTGAAGATGTGGGTATTTCTCCCGAAGATATGGTGCATGTGAGTAAAGAAACAAATTATGTGGTTGGTTTACCTGGAAAAAGTGGTGACCCATCTCCGGTTACAGCCTTTGGTGTCTACATGGGTATGAAAGCCGCAGCAAAACACCAATTTGGATCTGATAGTTTGGCAGGTAAAAAAATTGCTGTACAAGGAATTGGCCATGTTGGCGCTTATTTAGTTGGTCATTTAGTGGCTGAAGGTGCAGACGTCACTATTACAGATATCAACCAAGAAGCACTCCAGAAATTAAGTGCGCAGCACGGTGTTAAAGTAGTTGCGCCTGAACTCATTTACGGCATCGATATGGATATTTACGCACCTTGCGCACTTGGTGCTACCGTTAATGATGATACTTTAGAGCAGCTCAAGTGTTCAGTTATTGCTGGTGCTGCCAATAATCAATTGAAAGAAGAGGCGAAGCACGGACAAATTTTAATGGACCGCGGCATCATCTATGCACCGGATTTCGCGCTCAATGCGGGTGGTGTGATCAACTGTTTCTCTGAGGTTGAAGGTTTGTCTTTAGAATGGGCTAAGCAAAAAGCTGAAGAAATTTACACTACCATTGATAACATTTTAGCGCGTTCTAAACAAGAGGGCTTGCCGAGTTATCAGGTAGCCAATCGCATTGCCGAAGAACGCGTACAATCAAAAGGCAGTCTTAACATCTAATTATGCTCAATAGAAGACATTTAAGAATCAAGGTACTTCAAGTACTTTATGCCTATTTCCAAAGTTCCGATTCTGACAGATCCAAGGCAGAAAAAGAGCTTTTGCTTTCCATTGAAAGGATGTACGACATGTACCTTTACTTGTTGCTGGCACTACCTGAAATGAAGCGTGCCGCTCAAAACAGGCAAGCAGAGCTTAAGAAAAAAATGCGCCCTACACCCGAAGAACTCAATCCAAATATGAAATGGGTTGACAACGCGTTGGTTGCAGCCATAGAAGCGGCGAGTTCATTGTACAAAATTTCTGAACAAAGAAAGGTCAATTGGCTAGGGGCTGAAAATCAAGAAATTTTCAGAAAAATGCACCTCAATTTACAAGAATCTGAGGTCTATTTTGAGCACATGAATAATGGCCAAGAGGGCATTGAGGAAGATATGAGCTTTGCGCTGCAAGTTTTCAAACAAGAAATTGCCAATTCAACCCTGATTCAGAACTTTTTTGACGAAAAATCGATTTATTGGGCTGATGACCTCGATTTATGTGCTTCAATGGCAATTAAAACCATGAAATCTTGGAAACCAGGGACTGATTTTGATATCCTGCCGTTATTCAAAGAAAATGACGACGAACGCGATTATATCCTGACCTTATTGCATGAAACCATCAAGCAAGACGCAGCGCATGAAAACGACATCTTATCCTTGGCTGACAACTGGGAACTTGATCGCATTGCCAAAATGGATATGTTATTGCTTAAAATGGGTCTTACTGAGTTGCAGTCCTGTCCGAGCATTCCAACGAAAGTAACGCTCAATGAATACATAGAAATCTCGAAGTTTTACAGCACGCCAAAAAGCAATGTTTTTATAAACGGCATCTTAGATAAGGCAATTGAAAAACTGAGTAACGAAAAACGCATCCAAAAGTCGGGCAGGGGTTTGTTGAATTAAGCATCATCATAAAGTAATCCACATGAAAAATGTTCATTCTTTTTTATTAGCTGGTTTTTTCCTCTTCGGATTGACTGCCTGCAAAAACAACTCTGAAATAGAAGTTGGGCAAGCTACCACAATGGAAATTCCTCAGAGAATATTTCAGGCCGGAACAGTGATGAAAGGTGAACGCATCAAGGCTACGTTTAAAGTGATCAATACAGGTGCTTATCCGTTGGTTTTTGGTGAAATCAAACCATCTTGTTCTTGCACGGTTGTCGCTAAACCTGAAAAGCCAATTCAACCCGGTGAATCCACGATTATACGCGCAGAAATCAATACAGATGAGCTGCATACCAAAAACATCCACAAGGCAATCACGC
>CAYPVA010000162.1:0-4091 GCA_964414045.1 uncultured Lishizhenia sp.
CAAGGCCGGCATTACACAACTTGCAGTTGTTTTCTGACTACTTCTGGTTTGATTCTTTTCATTAAAATGAAAAGCGACTTCTCTGTAAATTTGGTTAAAAAGAACGCCAAAGACAATAGCGCAATAGCTAGGTATTTTCAAAGGTGAACTGATGCTTTTCCATAGGCTCCATTATTAGCCAAGTGGTTGGAAAACAAGTTCAATCCTACAACCCCAAAGCCTCGTAGATGTAATCGAAGGTAGATAAAATTATTGGTTGGCCGTCGATGACTGCGATGTTGTGCTCAAAATGGGCGCTGGGTTGGCGGTCAGCGGTGACGATTGTCCATTTGTCATCGAGGGTTTCGACCTTTTCGGTGCCCATGTTGATCATGGGTTCGATGGCGATGGTGAGGCCATTTTGGATTTTTTTGCCGCGGCCACGACGTCCGTAGTTGGGTACTTGTGGTTCTTCGTGGAGTTCTTTACCGAGGCCATGGCCAACGAGGTCGCGGACCACACCATAGCCGTGGGCTTCGGCGTGTTGTTGGATAGCCCAACCGATGTCTTCGATGCGATTAGCGGTAGTGGCTTGTTCGATGCCGAGATACAAGCACTCTTTGGTGACTTTACACAACTGTTGTTTTTCAGGGCTAACCTCCCCTACTTCAAAAGTGTAGGCGTGATCGCCGTAGTAGCCTTGATAGAGCGAGCCGCAGTCAACAGAGACGATATCGCCATCTTGGATGGGTTTGTCTGTTGGTAAGCCATGAACGACTTGTTCATTGACAGAAATGAGTAAGGTACTTGGACATCCGTAGAGACCTTTGAAGCCGGGAATGGCGTTTTGGGTACGGATGTAGTCTTCGGCAAGTTGATCCAAGAAACGTGGGGTCACACCCGGCTTCATGTGCTGAGCCACCAAACCTAAAGTACGGCTCACAATTTGCGCAGCTTCGCGCATGATTTCAATTTCTTGTGGTGTTTTGTAACGGATCATGAATTTTTCTAAGAGAGACATCAGGCAAAGTTACCAAGAAATTGCATGGTATCAATGCCATCTGCGTAGTCATTTAATTGCGGACACTGCGCTGCACCAAAAGGCAAATAAGCATGCCCGACAATACATTGTATGTCATTTTGATTTTCAAGCAAATAAGCTTCTATTTCTTTTTGATCCTGGTAGCGCTTGTAATGCAACATAGCTAGCGGAGAAAATAAAGACTCACTTTCTTTGAGTAAAATGAAATTGTTATCGAGGATGGGGCTTAAATTGAGCAAGTGCACCGCCTTGTTGTAATCGTAGTTGTTGCCGTATTTTTTATGATTGATGACTTCCGCCATTGGCAACAAAGCTTCAAAGATGCGGTTGAGGTCAAAATCTTGAGGGATGAGCACTTGGGTCACGTTGCGGCAGCCTCTGCCAAAATAGCGCAGCACATCTTGGCCTAAATTTTCGAGCTCAGCTTTGGTTTCTGAACCGTCTAGGATAGCAATAGAACTGCGGTGCCCTCTAAAAAGGTGTGGGTATTTGTCAAAATAACCCTTGAAATGTAACATTGCATTATTGGAACCTGTGGCAATGACGGCATGAAAACCGGAGAGTTTTCCGGGCGCAAATTGGATGCGCTCTTTGAGTGCGGGTTCAAATTCGCAGAGCAATTGCGCCAGTGCTGGCAACAAACGAGCGTCGTCGGTACTGAGCTTGACGAGCGCCTTGTGCCCAGCACACAGAACACTCAAGAAATCATGGAACCCAACCAACGGCAAATTGCTTGGCAAGATCAGAGCGATGGTTTTGGGTGCGCTTGCAAAAGTGTAAGCAGCAAGCCATGTTGTTAATGCTTCTTGACGCAGCCACGGCCTGATTTCATTGAGCGCCATGTAGATTTGTTCTGGTGTAAACCAGCCATTGTAGTGCTGCTCTTTGGCAATCAGGGCTTTGAGTTGATCGAATTCTGTCTGATTCAGCAATTTGGAGCTGTCTTGTGTGCTTAAATCTTCTAAGACTTGCCCTAGTGCTGAAAAAGCGCTGATGATTTGCTGTTGTTCCACGGTGCAAAAGTAAGGTTTTAATTTTTTTTGTTACCGAACGCACAAAACAATCGCTCAGTCGTTATTATATTTGCACAAAAATTCGGATTATGGCAATCATGATAACAGACGAATGCATTAATTGTGGGGCTTGCGAGCCTGAATGTCCAAATAATGCAATTTATGAAGGTGGCGCTGAATGGAAATACGCTGACGGTACGTCCCTTAAAGGCATGATCCAAACCCTCAATGGCGAAGACATCTCTGCAGATTTCGCATTTGAGCCAGTTAACATGGATGTTTATTACATCGCTCATGAAAAATGCACTGAGTGTGTAGGTTTCCATGACGAACCACAATGTGCTGCAGTTTGCCCTGTTGATTGTTGTGTCGATGACCCTGACTACCGCGAGTCTGAAGACGAACTACTTGCCAAGAAAAACTTCATGCACCTCTAAATCAAGGTGAACGGCCGAGTTAGCCATCTCGTCTTAGAACAAGCCAAAGATGGCACCATTGTTTACCCCAAGAACGCACCTCAGCAAGCGTTCGAACTATTAGAATCCAGCAACCATTTCTATTTTTACCTAGACGCCAACAACCCTTTATTTACCGTTTACTGGCATTGGTTGGGTTACAATATCACGCTTTTGCATTTGATTGCACTGGGCCTGAGTATCTTATTACAAATACTCAGTTTCAGAAAAATCAATCGGCGCATCGCAGAAAGTAAATTCTTCAAGCGCTGGTCTTTGCGTTTGCTTAAACTGACTTTATGGTTGTTTTTAGTGCTTGGAAATATTGGGGTGTTCTTGGGCATTGACTACTACGAAACCCAGATTCATTTTCGCTATCATCAAATTCATGCGCTCAAGGGCCAATCTAAAACCCAACTCAAAAAAGCCCTCGAAAACCCAGCCATGTTTGAAGCGCAGCAAACCAGCAAACTATGTTTTCAGCTGTATATTAAAAATGGCAAGAAATGGCACACCCAACGCGAACATGCTGTGTTGTATTTCAAAATGGACGACACCCAACAACTCCATTTTTTACGTTCGAGTCAATTTTTAAAATGGAAACAAGCTGAAGGAAGCCTGAAAATCATGCGGGCCAAATCGCAGTATATCGTTGTTGAAAAACAGGATAAAAAAGGGAATGTACATACAGCACTTTACCATCCCAACGGTCAGAAAATATACCTTCAAGAAGCACCGCGAAAAGATCCTGCGAAGCGCATTTTATTGTTTGTCAATGGCTACAGGCCCGTATCTTCCTCTCAAAATTTAGATAAGGTCAAGGACCAAATTTTACAAAAAGGTTTGGAGCATCCGAATTCCAAGAACCTCATCTGGCGTTCAGATGCTTATGATTACTGGCCAAAAAACGGGCAAATTGTGCAGCAATTTATGCAACGCATCCAGCCAGACCTCGTGTGTTATGCCGATGGGCATCATTCCATCGAAACCTCCAACCACCGCAATATTTTAAATTTTGCCAGCAAAGCCAGTGTTTATCCTCAGCCTTGTGCTACTCAAAAACACCATTGCTACACGACCACACTTACTGAAAATCAAAAGATACGCACCTATGATCTTTTGGCCACGCAATCCAATAGAGAAGGATTTTTACAGCGCTATCGCGCAGGGAAATTGGCCGCACTTAATTTCTTACAAGAAATTCAAGGCTTAACTGATTTTTCGGCAAATGACACGCTTTATGTCGTGAGCCATAGCATGGGGCATGCCTATTTCTGTGGAATGGCGGCGGTGCTCAAAAATCATATACAATTTGCCAATTATTATGCACTTGCCCCTGAAAATGCCAATGGCAGGCGTTTTGACATCCGAAATTGGCGGCAGGTTTGGCAATACGGCACTGTGCTGCACGGCAAACACAAGCATGCTTTGTGCCAGCAAGATGGCGTGGCTCCGCAAGTTAAAATGAGTGGCCTTCCAAAGCGATTTCAAATAGGCTTTCCTGCCAATCAAAGCAAACGACTTGGTTATTTTGCTGCGCACTACGTCGGTTACTTTGACTGGATTTTTGAGCTCAGAAAAGAGCAGCCAGGAGCGGTACAA
>CAYPVA010000163.1:0-4086 GCA_964414045.1 uncultured Lishizhenia sp.
TTGCAACAAATTAGGCCCTCAGCATGGCAAAATGTAGCCATACAGCACATGTTGCTGATAGAGCGCTGCAACCTACGAAAAGTGAAACCCTTACATTTTAGTTTGCCAGCCTATAATTTGAGTCATTTTCATGGTTGCACTACAGCGGTAGGCATGATTCAGTTTTGCGAAGCCGAAGCACCACAGCTCAGTTCTGGTTATACCCTAGATGACAATGCACGGGCATTGATTGCCTTGTTAGAGTATTTTGAATTGAAATCAGATAGTAGCGTTTTAGCACCTATTAAAATCTATTTTGAATTTATTCAGCGCATGCAGCAACCCAATGGCCGCTTTTACAATTACCTAGATGCGGATAAAAAAATCAGTACGCAAAACCATGTTGAAAATTTAGATGATGCCAATGGCCGAGCAATATGGGCATTGGGAACCATGATGGCCTTGCATCACTTATTTAATCCGAGCTATTTTAGAGTCATTCAGCGCATGATGCGCAAAGCCATCGAAGCGCTCGAACATATGTATTCACCAAGAGCCATAGCTTTCAGTATCAAAGGACTTATTCAATACAACGAGGTTTTTAAAGACGCTCAAATCAATGAGCTGCTTCAAAAATTGGCAAGTCGTTTAGCAGCTAGTTACAGACTGCATCACACGGCTTCACATCCGTGGTTCGAATCAAAAATTACCTATGGTAATGCTGTTTTGCCTGAGGCGCTGCTATTGGTTTCTCAATTAGATGGCAATAGAAACTTTCAGCAAATTGCCATTAAAAGCTTTCATTATTTGTGTGACTTACATTTCGAAAATAATCACTTCAAAGTCATTTCTAACCAAACATGGTATGAGCCTGGAAAACAACATGCTAGCTCCGGAGAGCAACCGATAGATGTCGCCTATACCATATTAGCACTCTCTACTTTCTATAAAATAACCGCAAATAATCGCTACCTTATACAAATGAAGAAGGCTTTTGATTGGTACTTAGGGAAAAACCAATTGAGCCAAATTGTGTACAATCCGGTTTCTGGTGGTTGTCTTGATGGAATTGAAGCCCATGAAGTCAACATCAATCAAGGCGCGGAAGCCACTGCTACCTTTTTAATGGCCCGAAATCGCATCGAGCAGCACTTTAATCAGCAGCAGCTCGCGTTGCTACCTGCAGCATTTTCAATTCAAAACTATCCAATCGTTCTTGTCTCATGATTCATTTAGAAATATACCAACACCGCAAAATTTCGGCTGTTCAAGCCGATTTCAATGCCTTCTTTCCATTTTTACTTTTGGAATTTTATTACAAAGAGGCGCCCCGCAGCGATCATTCCAAACATGCCCATTTGCAAAAAGAGCATTTTGCACACAAAACAAGGGATTTAATCGAAACGTGTACCACTAATAAAAAGGAGGGGCTTTTTGTTTTCGATCCGCAAATCACGGCCAAAGACTTCAAACAGCAGATTGCCACTGAATTCGGACTCAATTGTGAGATATACCATCGGGTTGGAAAAAACGAATGGTCTACCTTTCCAGTCGATGGCTCCTATCAGCTCGATGAAGCGCCGTTTCAATTACATTAAATAGACACATCAATCATGTAAAACTTCTAGAGAATTTTGCAAATAGCTCGGAAAAAACTTGATTTAACTTAGACTAATAAATTTTGCGCATATGAAAATATTCATTAAAAATATGGTTAGTCATCGCTGCATCAATCAAGTGACAATTATCCTCACAGATATGGGAATTGCTTACATTTCGGTTGGGCTTGGCGAGGTAGAGTTGGCACAAAAATTAAGCATGATCCAGGAGCTTGATTTTAAATACAAATTGAAGCAAGATGGATATGATTTGATCATCGACACGAAGTCTCAATTATCTGAGCGTATCAAAGCGGTAATCATTCAAATGATCCATTATTCGGAGGAACATATCAAAACAAATTTTTCCGTTTACCTCAGTGAAAAAACGAATTTGAATTACACCTATTTATCCAATGTATTCAGGGCTGAAAACGGCATCACCATTCAGCAATTTATCATTATCCACAAAATTGAGCGCATCAAAGAGTTGTTGCTCTATGGAGAAATGAATTTGTCGGAAATTTCTTATAAAATGCACTACAGCAGTATCGCGCATTTATCCAATCAATTCAAGAAAATGACTGGAATGTCCCCTACGGAATACCGCAATCTCGATGTCATTCATCGCATCCCCCTCGAGGATTTAGGCAAGCTTTCTACACAGCAAGGTTTCGGCAAAAGGCTTTGATTTGTTCCCTTACCTCTCGGAATGCCGTTAAAATTTGTGCTTCGGTTCCACTTGCTTTAGCTGGATCAGGGAAATTATAGTGCATGCGTTTTGCGGTGCTCGGAAAAATTGGACAGCGCTCACTGGCGTGATCACAAACGGTCAGAATCAAATCGAATGGTATATGCAGGTATTCGTCTACGTGATTTGAAGTATGCTTACTCATATCGATGCCATCTTCAAGCATGATAGCAATTGCGCGCGGGTTGACGCCATGTGTTTCAACACCAGCGCTATAAATATTGGCTTTGTCGCCATGGAAATAACGCAGATAACCTTCTGCTATCTGGCTTCTGCAACTGTTTCCTGTGCATAAGACGAGGATATTTTTTTTCATAAAAAGAATTTCTTTAAATACAAGCTTGCTTTCACTAAAAGTATCAAGGCAGGAACTTCCACTAGCGGGCCAATTACACCAGCAAAAGCTTGTCCTGAATTAAGGCCAAATACACCAATTGCCACAGCAATGGCTAATTCAAAATTATTGCCTGCTGCTGTAAAAGCAACAGTAGCAGTTTGGTCATATTTGGCGCCACTCCATTTGGCAATAAAAAACATTAGAAAAAACATAACTAAAAAGAAAACCACCAAAGGAAGCGCCACTTTAAAAACATCTAATGGTAATTGCGCTATTAATTTCCCTTTCAAACTGAACATAACAACGATGGTAAATAGCAAGGCGTAAAGCGTGAAAGGTGATATGCGAGCAATAAACTTGGTGTTCAGGTAGGCTTCTCCTTTTTGAGCACTTACCCAGTATCTTAACACCAAAGCAACAACAAATGGAAAGCCTAAATAAATACCGACAGTTTTGGCGACTTCCCAAAAACCTAGGTCAATTTGAATGGAGGCAAATCCGAACAAGGGTAACATGACTTCTAGGTAAAAATAAGCATAGGCTGAAAAGAAAAATACTTGTAATAAGCTATTGATACCAACGAGGCCTGCAGCCAATTCTCGGTTGCCACCAGCCAATTCATTCCAAACAATCACCATGGCTATGCAAGGTGCTAAGCCAATAATAATCAGGCCCGTGAGGTATTCTGGTTCGTTTTTAAGAAAAGTAATGGCCAATATGAACATTAAAAATGGCCCTAAAATCCAGGTGATGAGTAGAGAAATACTCAGTAGCTTTTTATCTTGGAAAACAATCGGAATTTTCTTGAAATCAACTTTTACGAGTGGTGGAATCATCATGATGATCAAGCCAATTGCCAGCGGAATATTCGTGGTTCCAACTGAAAATTGATTGATCCATTGATCGATTCCATCGACCAGATTGCCGATTGTCACCCCTAAGCCCATGGCTAGAAATATCCAAAGTGTCAGGTAACGATCAACGAAATTGAGGCGTTTGTTTTTCATGAGTATCAAGTTTAAACGGCATACTTACTTTAAATATTTTGAATCAGCAACAACCTGAATTTGGCGTGCAACAAGAAGACTTTGGTGCCTGCATGTCTGTCGGCAATAAGTCGTTTGGAATGCCACAATGACCAGGTGCCAAGCAAGTTGTTTTTTTAGCTATAAATTGGAAGCCAAAATCTTGAATCGCTAAACCATATGTCTCAATTGTTTGTCCTTGGTACTCAACTTCAAGGTCCTCATCCTTGAGCCCAAATAATTGTTCAGATTTTTCGATGATATTTAAAAGTTTTTCAGTTGAAAGGCGATGTTCGGTGTCATTGGCCAACCAAATTTGCATACTGGCTTTGCGCTCTTGCCGCACTACTCCTCCGCAGTCGACATAATTTTTTAAGACCAGGCCGATTTCAGTAA
>CAYPVA010000164.1:0-4064 GCA_964414045.1 uncultured Lishizhenia sp.
CACGCAGAAACTTTTCAGCTGGGTACTCTTTTGTATAACCGTAGCCGCCCATAATTTGAACCGCTTCATTGCCGCATTTCACTGAAACTTCAGAAGCAAAATACTTCGCAAAAGCTCCTTCTTTTGTAACTGCCTGATGCGTGTCTTTTTTGTGTGCAGCTTGGTAAGTCAATAACTCGGCAGCTTCAATTTGAGTGGCCATATCGGCTAGTTTAAAACCTATTGCCTGAAAATGTGCGATGGGTTGACCAAATTGCTCGCGTTCTTTGGCGTATTTGACGCTTGCTTCAAAAGCTCCTCTAGCAATACCACAACTCAAGGAAGCAATTGATATTCGGCCGCCATCAAGAATTTGCATGGCTTGCCTAAAGCCCTGTCCTACTTCACCGATGACATTTTCTTTTGGAATACGAACGTTGTCAAAGATCAACTCAGCAGTTTCACTGGCTCTTACTCCAAGTTTGTCTTTGATCTTGACTGCAGAAAAACCAGGAGTCCCCTTTTCAATGATAAACGCCGTGATGCCGTTACTGTCTAATAGCTCTCCTGTTCTGATGAGCACAACTGCCACATCGCCAGAAAGACCATGTGTGATCCAGTTTTTGGTGCCATTTAATACCCAGTAGTCGCCATCTTGTACCGCTGTGGTTTTCATGCGCATGGCATCTGAACCGGTATTGGCTTCCGTAAGGCCCCATGCGCCGATCCATTCACCGGAAGCCAGTTTTGGCAAATATTTTTGCTTTTGCGCCTCATTACCATGGTAGTAAATGTGTCCGGTGCAGAGAGAATTGTGGGCAGCGACACTGAGCCCAATGCCACCGCAAACTTTGCCTAATTCCATTAATACAGTTGCATATTCTGCGTAAGAAAGGCCTGAGCCACCATATTGTTCTGGTACAAAAATGCCCAACAAACCCAATTCACCCATTTTTTTCATGACCTCGATAGGAAATTCTTCGAGGTCATCCCATTTTTTGTAATGGGGTCTGATTTCACGCTCTGCAAAATCACGCACCATTTGTGCGAGCATTTGCTGCTGTTCGTTAAGTTCGATACTCATTTTGTTGATTGATGTTGATTGATGTTGATTGATGTTGATTGATGTTGATTGATGTTGAATTATTTTCCCTTAATAGTGCACTAAGGAGTAACTATTTTCATTGAATTTTTTAAGTGCGTTTTCACCTTCTAGAAAATCGAGCGCTACCAAAAAACTAAAACCTGCCACCTCAGCGCCTGCCCGTTCGATAAGCGTTGCTGCAGCTGCTGCAGAACCACCCGTTGCTAATAGGTCATCATGAATCAGGATGCGTTGTCCAGGCACCACTGCATCGGCATGCATTTCAATAACAGCCGAACCGTATTCAAGTTCATAAGCATGCTTGATTTTTTCATACGGCAATTTGCCTTCTTTGCGAATCAAAATAAAAGGTAGGCCTAAGCGCATTGCCAATGGGTAACCAAATAAAAACCCACGGCTCTCAATTCCTGCAATCGCATCTAGCCCTTTATTTTCATAAAATGAAACAAGATGATCCAGAACGGCATTAGATACTTTTGAATCGAGCATAATGGTCGAAATATCTTTAAATAGAATGCCCGGTTTTGGAAAATCAGGAACGTCTCTGATAACGGCTTTAAGTTGTTGTTCAATAGTCATGTCACAAAGATAAGTAAGGCTTTAGTTTTTCAAAAGTTTGCTCATCAATTAATACAGATTGTTTGATTTGCTCCACGGTTATAAAGCTTCCTAATTGCTGACGCATTTTGATAATGGAGTTGGCCTGATTCCAAGATAAATAAGGGTGCTGCTTGAGCCGTTCGATCGTTACAGTATTTAATGCGAGTGCATGAATCTTGCCTTTTATTTCCAAGAAAGATGCTGATTTTTGAACAAGTTCGGGGTTGACACCTTTGATTTCGGCTAATTGATTCAAGGAGATGAATCCACCAAGACGTTGACGGTATTGGATAATTTTTTCAGCAGTGTAACTACCTATACCCGGCAAAGCTACAAGCTCCGCTATTGAAGCACTATTTAAATCAAGTTTCTTAATCTCTCTTTGAGCTGAGGTTTGAGCGTTTTGCTTGCTCATATTATTGATCGTTGGAGCTACCTTCTGATCACTTTTATTGGTCGAAGTATAGACCTCCTGCTCAAACCTCAGAGAATCCTTTATTTGATTCAAAAGATATTGATCCAAGACCCGTATTTCTTGCATTTGCTGGAGTGAATGTAGACCATACTTATCACGGTATTTGATCAAGGATGCCGCCTGTTTGGGGCTAAGCCCTAATCGTTGCCAATCTTTGGCAGATAGTTCATTAGGATGACAACTTTTCCAGAGTTGAACAATACTTTTTGTTGACGGCTTCCTTGTTTGAAAACGCTTATTAAATGCATTTTTAGCCACATTGTATTCCCAGAAATAACTGAGTTCAGGCGGATTCAAAAGCATATAAACTCTAGGGGTAAAAACAATGACGATGCAAATGATGAGCCAAACTATAGTTCCGCGCTCTAAGCGCTTAGACATTTTAAGGAAGGGTTCTTTCATCAAGGGCTAACGCCCGAAATCAACTTCAATTTGATTGACTAGCTTTTTTTCTAGCCTCGATTAAGTAAAAAACCGGGATGCCTAGTAAAACGATAAATAATCCGAGGCCAGCATTTCTGAAATCGTAAATGAGTAGGTCTATACAGATGGCAGAGGTAATTAAAATGTAGAGTGCGGGGATAAAAGGATAGCCCCAGGCTTTGTATGGCCTTTCGGTGTTGGGTTCAAGTTTGCGGAGTCTGAAAATGCCATAAATCGTTAGGATATAAAAAAGCAAGCTCGCAAAAGTGCTGTACGTGAGCAGATCTCCATATTTGCCAGATAGGCACAAAATACTAGCCCAAAGACATTGTATCCATAGAGCAACACCCGGAACTGATTTTTGATTGAGCTGACCTGCTTTCTTGAAGAAAAGCCCATCTTGCGACATGGCGTAAAACAAGCGTGAACCTGCAAGAATGAGCCCATTATTGCAACCAAAAGTCGAAACCATTATGAGCCCTGCCATCAGTAAAATTCCGGCATCACCAAAAATAACATAGGCCGCAGATGCGCCTACTCTATCATTGCTGGCAAAAAGCATACCTTGGTCAATCGGAGAAATGGCATCTGGGCTGCCGTTGATGGGTAATAAGGCCAAGTAAGCCACATTGGCAAGCACGTAGATGACCGTAACGATTAAGGTGCCAAAAAACAAGCTTTTGGGAATGTTCTTTTTAGGATCCTTGATTTCTCCGGCAATAAACGTGACATTATTCCAGGCATCTGCTGAAAACAATGAGTTGATGATTGTTGCACCTAAGGCTCCGATTAAAGCCCAACCTGTTAAAGGGATTTGAAATACCTTGTCGCCGCCATTTGCGATGACCGTTTTGCTAGCTTTCCAAGCATCTGTAAAATTATAACTGAAGACATCAGTTTTTAACCCAACATAGAGCCCAAGGATAATGAGGGCTCCTAGCGCAAATAACTTAGCGGCAGTAAAAATAAATTGGATGATTTTTCCGTTTTGGACCCCTTGAGCATTAGAATAAGTCAGTAAGACCACAGAGGCAATTGCCATCAATTGAGCTCTTGACACCACCAACCAACCTAAATCGAGTGCCGTAGTATTTAAACTCGGAAAAAAGACAGCTGTATATTTCGCAAAGGCCACAGCTACCGCGGCAATAACTCCGGTTTGAATGACGGTAAAAACAGTCCAGCCGTAAAGGAACGAAGCCATTTTGCCGTACGCGCGTTGGATATACACATATTGACCGCCCGCATTTGGCATCATGCCCGCTAATTCACCATAGCTTAAGGCGGCAAAAATGGTGATGAGGCCTGTAAGGATCCATAAAACCAATAGCCACGCTGGAGATCCGATGTCGCGAAGCATCAGCGTTGAGACGATAAAAATACCGGAACCAATCATGGAGCCCGACACAAGCAAAGTTGCATCGAGCAATCCTAGTTTCTTGGGAGCTTGCTCAGTCATTAATCTTCTTCCGAAGCATTGAC
>CAYPVA010000165.1:0-2603 GCA_964414045.1 uncultured Lishizhenia sp.
AGCGTTGCACCGCTTTCGATGGTTAGTGTTCCGTTGTTTGTTAAAATTCCGTCAATAGTTAATTGAGAACCTGAAAGTACATTTAGTGTTTTTCCTGCAGCAATGGTAACATTTGTTGCAACAGGGAAATTTGTAATTCCGGTTGTTGGTATTGTAGCGTTGCTTGCAGATGGTACAATTGCAGGGCTCCAGTTTGAAGCTGTTGCCCAATCGGTTGAAGTGGCTCCAGTCCAGGTCATGTTAAGCGACGGGGAAGAAGTAGCTAAGGTAAATGTCCCAACTTGATTAGCTGGAGTTAAAGCTGATCTTTGACCCATTGGAGCTGAGCTACCTGTAGATGCTGTACCTACTTGTGCTCCATTGCGAACAATGATAACGTTTGAAGTACTAGTCGGAAATCCATCTTGGTTTTGGATACAGTAGGTGGCATTGCCAGTAATTGTAGCTGTTGTGGTTACAATCCAACTTGAATTTGTTTGTACGTCGTATGTCACAGTTTCGGTAATATTAGCTGGCAAAGCAGTAAGACCAGGTGATTCAACGTATTTTACAGCAACTAAACCGTTAGATGAAACAGTAGCTGTACTTCTATGGAAATGGCGCGCTTTCATACCATCAACTGGGTTTCCGCTCACAAAGGGATATGATCCAGTACCGAATGCAGGTATACTCCCAGAAGTGATCGTTGTACCAGATCCATTCGGTGATGTTGAGGTTGAATATAATCTTGCATAGGTAGAGCCTGGTCCAAACCCACCTGCCGTGTAAGCAACTCCATTTGGTTGCGTATGAATTAACGTATTTGAGCCAGTATGGATCACTCCGTTTGTTAATGTAAGCCAACCACTCAAAGTTCCTTGATAGGAAGCATTACTTTTTAAAGTATTTGCATTAGCAAAAGTTACACCACCAGCAGAAGAATTGTTGAAACCAACACTTCCAAAATTATGCGTTCCAGCAGTAGTTTTGAATAGTCCATTTCCTGAAATTGTTTGAGCAATATTTGACGCTGTGTACACACCATTTACGTGATTAGAAAAGTACAATGTACCACCACTAACCCAGTAAGTTCCTTCGTTTGTTAAGTCTCCCCAAATAAAGGTATCACTGTTTTGTCTGTATTCACCTGATGTGACAGTTAAATTTTTAGTTACACAAATGGTGCTACCTGCATTTATTACGAGTCGGTTTGTACCAGTAAGTACATCAATTATAAAGTTCCCTAAGGATATATAACCTGTACTAGCTTTGAAATTTGTTAGGAATCCATTTGCATGTCCACCGGCAAGGGTTGAACTTCCGTTTCCGAATTTAACCGTATGGTTCGGACCAAAGGTTACGTATACACCCGTGCCATTATATGCAAAACATACTGCACCTGAATTACTAGAAAGCGTAGGGTCAACAATTTGAATGGTTCCGCCCGTACAATTGAATTTAAGTGCATTTGCAGAAGTACTTATTGGCGATGTAGCACTAGCCGTGGTATAACCAATGCCAAAAGTTATATTAGCACCACTTACCCCACCAACAGAAGTTGCTGCTGTACCCGAATTCGGATAAAGTACCAACAATCCATTGGTTTGCGTTAATCCAGACCCATCAGCAAAATATACTGCACCATTCACTGAAACTGTACCTCCATTAATTTCTAATGTACCTCCGTTGGTTACATTTAATTCAGAGTTGTTTTGATTGTATATTGAAACTGTAAGTGTATTACTATTTACGGTCAATTTCCCAGTATTAATTGTTAATGCACGAACCGTTGCATTTGAACTCAATACTAGTTGAGAGCCGTTTTGAATAATAAATATACCGCTATTGTCAATCGCTGTAGGTACTGTTCCAGTTCCATCCGTATTTAACCCCCATGAATTAACATCATTGAAATCTGTAGCACTTGCTTTTGAATAATAAGTTCGGAAAACATTTATTGTTGCAACACCTGAAAGTGCAGTATTACAACCTGTAGCTTGACAATAATAGAATTTAGTGCCAAGTTCTGTTGCAGTTGCTGGTGGCGTATAAGTAGCGCTTGTAGCTCCTGAAATAGCTGTTCCTCCAGAAGTACTATTGGTAGTGTTTGAGTACCACTGGTAGCTTGTTACATAGTTTGAGGTAAATGTGAGCGCAGTAACGGTTGCTCCAACCGTATAGTTGAATGTGTTAGGTAGATTGGTACTAGTTGTTGTGACATTGCCATTCATTGTACCTGTTAGTGCAATATTGGTCGTTGAAACCGATGTCGCGGACAGGTTTAAATTATAAGTTCCTGCAGATGCAGATGCTTTTAGCCTCACGTATATTGGAGTTGCCGAAACAGCACCGCCAGTTTGAGCTAATGTTAATGTAGCACTATATCCGGATGCTGCAGATAATGATATTTCATAGCCGTTTGGCGCGGTTAAAACAATATCAGTAGTTAAGTTTGAACCTGAAATGGACGTTGTTTGAGCGGCAGACTCAGTTCCAATACAAGAAGAAAATCCAGATAATGAACTTGGAGTAGCTGAAATAATAGGCACTGTTACGTTACCAGTTACGACAATTAACTGTGATCCAGCACATAGTGAAGAAACAGTGATATTTCCAGATAGACT
>CAYPVA010000165.1:2703-4058 GCA_964414045.1 uncultured Lishizhenia sp.
GTTGGAATCGACACCCCGTTATTAGCGACATCTGAACCACTATTCTGACTAACACCTGAAGTCTCAAAAGTATATGTTCCGTTCGTTGCGCTATTTAGGGCAAGTGTATTACTTATACTTATCGAACAGTTTTGAGCAGGTGAGCTATTATATTTGGTGAAAATACCATCTGTAGCTGAGGTTGATGCATATGAATCGTAATAAGAGGTGGTTTGTGGTGACGTTACACCTGCATATTGTTTTCCAATAATATTATTGCCATCATCAGTTGCAGAACCACCAGCATAGTCAATCTCAGATTCATATGTCCCTAAAGCAACACCCCCTTGTTTACCATTGACAAAAATGTTATTTTTCAATCTAACGCTTCCCTGTCTCACTAGAATTGAAGCTCCATTGCCTGTGCCAGTTGTAAGTTCGTTAGCGTTGAAGGTACAGTTTGTAATTATGTTGGTTGCATTGAGAATCCATATTGCACCACCCCCGACTGTGGCAACAGTTGCTAATTGCTTGTTAAAAGCAAAGGTGCAATTTGTAATTATGAATTTCCCACTAGCATTGTTGAAGTTGTTGGTTAAAGCTCCACCACACTGCGCTTGATTATTATCAAACGTACATGAATTAATGGTTAAAGTATTATTAGCATTGTGTAAGATAGCGCCTCCCGCTCCTCCAGAATATGAACCACCTGCAAGTGCAAAGTTCGATGAAAACCTGCAGTAATTTAAAGTTAAAGTACCATCATTGTATATTGCACCGCCGTCAGCGGGATATACCGAATTATCAAGATTAGCAACACGTCCATTTTGAATTGTGACTTTTTGAACATTGACTGTTACTCCAGCATTTATAGTGAAAACCCTTCTATTCGTTGTATTGGCAGTAGGATGGGCTTGAATAATAGTTTGATCGGAACCCTCACCAATTATGGTAATATTTTTCGCGATAGTGTAACCGGAAGTAATGGCATCGCCGGTCTCTGCTGAATTTGTCCAATCAAAAGTCCCGGATAAATTTATGGTACCACCAGCAGTAACCATTTGGTAGGCCTTATGAAATGTTTGATAAGGATTTCCTGAAGTTCCATCACCTGTTAGGTCATTTCCTGTACTGCTATTGGTATAAACATTTGCAGATTGAGAAAAACCTAAAAATCCGAAAAGCAAGGTAAACAGTAAACTTTGAAATTTCATAAGTATGCGTTTTTTATAAATTGTGGGTGCAAAACTACAACAAACAAACTTAATACCACAAACGGAGTAGCTATATGACTATAGACAAACTATAGATTATTTCAAACAATGGATAAAGGTTAAACATTATTAAACCCTTTGTTCATCAACAAAAAAGCAGCC
>CAYPVA010000166.1:0-4051 GCA_964414045.1 uncultured Lishizhenia sp.
ATTTGTGAAATGCTTCCTTTCGATCCTCAGGAATGTTTTCGAGAATTTCTTCTACCGTAACACCGGGTGCTTTCATTGGATAAAATTAGTCAAAATATGGCCAAAAATGGTGGAACTAACTGAGGTATTTCGCTTTAATGCGAATATCTCGATCCTCAAAAGGGCCCGTACCAAAAGGAAAATAGGTGATTGCTAACTGTGCTGGATTCGCAATCATTCTTTTTGCTTCCCTGAAATCCTGATTAATGAGCGCAAGCTGTTCAAAAAATGCCGCTGAAAAATCTGCTTTTGACAAAGGTAAATCAGCAAGTCCGGCAACGAGTTCTAACTCCAGTACTAAGAACTTATCGCCTTCACTGTTTTCGTTGAGCTGAATGCAAAATGAATGGATCAATTCGGTAAACTCCTTTTTACTAAAGATAGTTTCTTGGATGTCATTTGGGCTGATATTTGAACCAAAAAATGACACGGTTAAATCTGACCTGCCGTAGTGAAACAAGAGGGGTAAGTCCGTTTGGGGTTTTAAAATTGCGGTGCGTGGTATGTTTAATTCATCCATCACTTCATAGATGTAGTCAATATCGACAATATGTCCTTTGTCATGGATGTTGTACTTTAATTTGGGCGCAATATAATGCGGTCTGGCAATGGAAATAACAAGCTCACCCTGTGCATTTGGTTCAATTAGAAAATCACTTGGATTGTATTGAAACAGCATTGGAACTGCCCCCTGGAACTTGCAAATGCGGGCTCTGAATTGTGGATTGTCTCTAATTAAACGGCGAATACTAATCGTAAAATCATTTTCTGCAGAAATATTGAGTTCAAGGTCTGAGGCCCCAAAAGAACTATATATGTTTCGAATACCTTTGCTTAATAGGTAATCCCTCATGCCTTCCGACATGGATTCGCCACCAAAAATTAAGGTCACTTGATAATCTTTCCAATCAATCGGTGCGCGTTCCACCAATAATTTCAAAAATGGTGGATAACCCATGATGACATAATGATGCTTATTGCCAAATTGAATCAAGGTGTTAATGATTTTTTGTTCATCGGGTCCTAAAGATTTCAGAATGGCAAATTTGACACAGGTCATGGAAATATTCATGCCAGTTGCCCACGGACCCAACGCAAAACCGTTAATGACAAACAATGGTCCGTTGCCTAACAAATTGCGCATACCAAATTGGATAAATCTTGCATTTCTTTTGCGTTCCTTTTTACCTCTCAGCCAATTCGTTGGAATACCCGTACTGCCAGAAGACTCATCAATAACCACATCTTTGGTTGGGATTTTTCCATAATTACAGCGCTGCTCCAAAGGGTATGCTTTCACATAACTTTCTTTATCCATCACTGGAATGGTTTCAAGCCTTGGCATCAAACCCTTGAATGTCATTTTTTCAAAACCATTTTGCTGCAAATAATCGCGGTAAGCTGGTACCCTGCGCTTTGCTTTCAGAAACTCAGCATAAGTACGAGCCGTAGAATTGAACCTCCTGAAACGATTGAATTTCGGGGCAAAAATTAAAGGCATTGTTTTGGTCGAAGTCATGAGGCTACGCCGATACAATTCGATCAGGTAGGCATAGGTTAAAAAAAATAGATCGCGCATGGTATTTTATTTAATAAAGATTTCATGGGTAGCCAACCTGAAACTTCGGACTGGAACTTTGGAGTAACCTGCTCTAAAAATCATCCAAAGTTTCTTTTCTGGAGGGCCTGATTCCATGATTTGATTCATTTTGGAATAGGCTTCCTGATTGGTGATCAAGGTGCCAAAAGGATGTAGATAGGCGTCGTGTTTGGTCAAGATCAGCCAAGTTCGTGCAAACATGTATCCGGCATTGAGCCAATCATTTGAGTTGTCAAATTTCCCTGAAAACCAACAAATAGTGCTAGTGCCAGCAAAAGAATGTTGGTAGTAAGATCCCAGCACTTTACTTCTTGCGCCGTGATCCCATTTATCGTGATTTTGAAAAACAGAGCGCATGAGCTTTCCTGGAAAGCACATGGCTTTATACCACAAGCCATCCTTATATTTCTCTGCATCTGCATCTGTATATCTAAATAAACGATCGAGCTCTTGTCGGTTTTCATCGCTATTTAAATCAGCAAATAAAGTCTTTTGATTGGCATCAATTACTTGCTGAATGAATGGATCTGTCGCATTAAAATAGAACGCGTGATTATATTTTGCTGCTTCCTCTTTCATTTCATCTAGCGCTTCTTTCTTCAATGGCTTACCGTCGTAATGCAGTCTTGAAGTTCGCCTTTGATAAATCAATTGCGGATCTATGAGCACTTTTTCAGCATTCTTTACAAGTTGTAATTCGGCAAATAATTGGTTGGTTGTAGCTTTCGGATCAACAGGATTTACAAACTTGGATAACACTACTTGATAGCCAAACGGACCCGCAGCAATACTTAAATGTTCGATGAAAATACCGAGCGCGATGGTCACAAAAATACCTTCTGGGTCGCCATGAGGTAGGGTGCGCGTTGGGTCATAGTATAAATGTGCTGATTCCGAATTGATTACTTTGAGCCGATGCGGCTGTAAATTATGAATAGTTGGGCACCACCTAGCGACTTCAACGAGTTGTTCCCATGTAGGTATGGATTGCTCATCAATTTTCTTAAATAGCTCTAAATAAGGCTTTAAGAATAATAAGCCTGCAGAAAAAACGCCATTCTTTAAGAAAACTCTTCGCTCTAATGAATCCATCATATAGACACTAAGATATGATTTTCTATTGAATTTGACCCGCTTTAATCCCAGTACTCGGACCTTGTTTTACTCCTGAAGCTAAGAGAGTTAGGTGATAGCCACTTTTTTCCAATTTTAACCAACCATACCAAACTTCGTTAGCCTTGTAAAGTCTCAATCCAAAATAACTCAGCCCAAAAAAATCCGTTGCATAAGGAGCAGTTGTTACATCTAAAAGTATTGCTGCAGATGTTCTCCATTGGGCATTGGGCAAAATATATTCGTTTTCAGCATATTTTCTAATTTCACTGTAGTCACCAACTGTTGCTATCGCGGCTCCATATTGAAGGGCTGTTATGATATAACTCGTGTTGTAATTGGCACACGGATTGCTAGCGCTTAAAAAATGATACCAAGATTCACATTTAATTTCAAAATCAGCCTGTCCATCCGCATCTAGGTCGATTGTTCTGCTCACTATAGTATCTATTGGATAAACAATCATCCCACAGCCCGAAGGATGTTGTATTACGGTATCCACGCAAGTAAAAGACTCAGGTGATACAAATGTTTGATGTAATATGGGAACAGTAACTTCTGGTGGTGGTGGCACCGGCACTTTGTCCTTCAAACAAGATGTAAGGATAAGTAGTATTGTTACGACGTTAACTAATTTTTTCATCTATACATTGACCCCAAATAAAGCACCGACTCCAGCTGAAAGTGCCATGGCAATGGTTCCCCAGATAGTAATTCTAGTAACCGCTTTAACGACATTCGAACCTCCTGTTTTGGCCGCTGTAGCGCCTAATAATACTAAGGATAGAATGGTAAAACCATAGAGCCAGTACTCGATACCTTTGAGTGGTGCAAATAAAATGACCAGCAAAGGCAAAACGCCTCCAACAGAAAACGCTGCGCCCGAGGCCAATGCGGCTTGAATTGGATTTGCTTGCGTGATTTCGTTGATGCCTAATTCATCTCTGACATGCGCTGCCAATGCATCGTGTGCTGTGAGTTCTTGAGCCACCAAAAGTGCAGTTTCTTTTTTGAGTCCGCGTTGCTCGTAGATTTGAGCTAAAATTTGCAACTCTTCTTCAGGCATTTCAGCCAATTCTTGTTTTTCTCTTTCGATGTCAGCATGTTCAGTATCCATCTGAGAACTCACAGAAACGTATTCACCAGCAGCCATAGAAAGTGCACCAGCTACCAATCCAGCAACTGTTGCCAAAATGACGGGTTCACGTGTAGTGCCAGCAGCTGCAACGCCAATTGCCAAACTTGACACAGAAATGATGCCATCATTGGCACCTAATACCGCCGCGCGCAACCAATTAC
>CAYPVA010000167.1:0-4049 GCA_964414045.1 uncultured Lishizhenia sp.
CTTGTCGACTCCAAAGCCGACCTATTGGTTTACGGAATGGGCGAACAGCCGCTGCGTACGCTTTTGCGCTTATTAAAAAGAGGTGTTCCATTTGCTCAGGCGAAAACAATCAATCAAGTAGCTTTTTTACAAGATGCCACTGAAGATTTACCAAAAAATAAAAATTGGGAAACTGTAGAATTAGCCAGCCACGATAAATGCTTAGAAGATAAGTTGGCTTACGCTGCCAATTTTAAAATTGTAGAAGTAGAATCTAATAAATGGGCTGCGAATCGCATCATTCAACAGGTAGGAGGGCAGACCCTCGTGATTAATCCGCCATTCAAAACCATGACTGAAAAAGAAATGGATGGCTCCTTTGACTTGCCGTATACAAGGCTGCCCCACCCACGTTACAAAAAACGAGGTGCCATACCAGCCTACGACATGATCAAATTCTCCGTCAATACCCACCGCGGTTGTTTTGGCGGTTGTAGTTTTTGTACCATTTCAGCACATCAAGGTAAATTTATTGCTTCGCGCAGTGAGGCTTCCATCCTCAAAGAAGTCGAGGAGCTTACCAAGCATCCTGAATTCAAAGGTTACCTCTCAGACATCGGTGGCCCTTCCGCCAATATGTACCGCATGAAAGGCAAAGACGAAGCTATTTGTGCTAAATGTGTTTCACCAAGTTGTATTCATCCGGTCATCTGTCACAACCTCGACACCTCGCACAAGCAAATGACTGAATTGTATCGGAAAATAGATAAGTTTCCAGGGGTCAAAAAGGCTTTTGTGGGTTCTGGTATTCGCTATGACCTTTTAGTGGATGACTTCAATAAGAACAACGAAGACGGCAACCACGACGAATATATCGAACAAGTCATCACCAGACACGTTTCTGGCCGGTTGAAAGTCGCTCCAGAACACACCTCAGACGCCACGCTCAAAGTGATGCGCAAGCCATCTTTTCAATACTTCCATAAATTTAAAGAGAAATACGACCGTCTTTCCGCCAAGCATGGTCTGAAACAACAACTCATTCCTTACTTCATTTCGTCGCATCCTGGCTGTGAAGAAATGGATATGGCCAATTTGGCGGCAGAAACCAAAGACATGGGCTTTCAGCTCGAACAAGTTCAAGACTTCACCCCAACTCCAATGACAGTTGCAGAGGTTATTTATTACACAGGTGTACATCCTTATACGCTCAAGCCGGTCAGAACAGTTAAAACCAGAGAAGAAAAGCTCAATCAAAACCGCTATTTTTTCTGGTACAAAAAAGAAAACAAAGACTGGATCAGACAACGCCTGCAAAAAGCTAAGCGACCTGACTTACTCGAGAAACTCCTGGAACCACAACCTGAAGCACAAGTTCCTAAATGGCTTTCAGAGAAAAGAAAAAAACGCTAAAAATCGGGTAGTATTTATTGCTAAACCCAACTTTTTATTGAATTTCACGTATTAGTCACGTAGTTATACAATTAAGACATGAAAATTCACTTACACTTCTTTTTATCCTTACTTCCCACACTAGGATTTGCACAAGAACCCGCTGTAGAAGCAACTGACTATGAAACTGCTGAGTATTCTGAACCAATCAGTTCATTCTCGTCTACCCGTGTGGTCAACGGACATTCTGTAGAAACCTTGACAAAAGGAACCTACGAGTTCAGAATTGAGCACCGCTTTGGTGACATCGCGGGTGTCAATGGTGGTGTCCAAAATATGTTTGGATTTGACAACCTTTCTGATATGCGTATTGCGCTTGAATACGGCGTCACTGATCAACTTATGGTTGGTTTTGGCCGTTCTAAAGGCACCGGCGCTCCATTTCGCTCTTTAGTAGATGGTTTTGTGAAATATAAAGTCGTTAACCAAGAAGCAAACAAATCACCCATCACAATTACCGCAGTTGCTGGGTCAAGTTTTACCTACATGACCGCCTCTTCAGATCTTGGAGCAGTTAGTCACTTTCCGAAACCAGTTCATCGCCTCAATTACTTTGCACAAGTGAACTTTGCGCATCACTTCGGTGACCGCGGCGCTATTCAACTGATGCCAACATTGGTACACCGAAATTATGTCGCAAATACTGACGTAAACGATCTATTTGCATTAGGTGTTGCTGGCCGCCTCAGACTTACTTCTCGTTTTGCAATTGTAGGAGAATACTATTATTGCTTTAATGGTGATGTTTTCCGTCAAAGTGGTTTTACCAACAGCGGAGCCTTGGCTTTAGAATGGTTCACCTTTGGCCATAATTTCACCATTAATCTGACCAATTCTGGTGGTATAGGCGAAACCCAGTTTATACCGTACACCACTGAACAATGGCAAAAGGGCCAATTCCGACTTGGTTTTACAGTTGGCAGGAAATTTGTTATTGAATAAGCGCTTAAAAAAACAAAAACATGAAAACTAGAAATTATCTCCTTATCCTTTTGGCAATCATTGGCCTTAGTGCATTTACACTCGTTGCCTTAGAACATTACGAAGTCACACAAGATTTTTCATTGGAATTTAAAAGCAAAGACCCTTCAGGTTCTTTCAAAAAAATGGAAGGTCAAATTGAATTTGATGAGAAAGAGCTCTCTAAATGTAGTTTTGACTTAAAAATCGATGTACGTTCCATTTCGACCGGTAATGGCATGATGACTAAAAAATCACAGACTCCTGAATGGTTTGATGCGGTTAAGTATCCTTATGCCAAATTCAAATCCACAAGAGTTGAAAAGAAAGATGGCAATACTTACAATATTGTAGGAAATCTAACGATCAAAGGAATTACTAAACCATACACTGTTCCTGCGACTTATGTAAAGTCGGGAAATAAAATCACATTAAAGGGTTCGTTTATGGTCAATAGACTCGAATTTAAAATTGGCCATAAGAGCGATGCCGTTCCAGATCAAATGAAAGTAAATTTTGAAATCCCTGCACAAAGTAAATAACGATCATGAAAAGCAATTATCTTTTTAGCAGCCTATTTCTTGTTGGAGTTTTATTCATTTCTTGTTCAAAGGACAAAGTAGGGCCAACTCCTGTAGATTGTACAACAACAGTATCATTTGCCAATGATATCATGCCAATCATGCAGGCCAATTGCATCAGTTGCCATGATCAAGGAAACGCATCCGGGGGCTTTGATTTTAGCTCTTACAATGCTGTATCTGCTAATGCTGCAGCCGCACTTGGATCCATGAAAAATAGCGGTTATCAATTAATGCCTTTAGGCGGTCCAGCTTTACCCGATTCTACTATTCAAAAATTAGAATGCTGGATATCTCAAGGGAAGCTAGATAATTAATGCGATCTTTTGTTCTTACTTTTTCTTGGGTTTTCATCTTTGCATTACATGCCCAGGACTGTCCTTCTGTTTCAAAAGTACCCCGAGTAGACTCCATATATTGTGAGGCATTACATTTTGCTTATTTAGAGGATTTCCAATCATCATTGATATTCTTTGATCAGGTAATTGCGCTTGACCCAGAAGTGGAGGAAGTGTTTTTTGATCGAGGCATTATTAAAGAACATTTAGGCGATAAACTCGGAGCAATTCAAGATTTTAGCCAGGCAATCAAAACTCAGCATCACTTTGCAGACGCATATTATCTGAGAGGAAAATTATATTTGGAATTAAACCAATACCAATTGGCACTGAACGATTTGAAACGCGCCAATCGAATAGATGGTATGAATGCACACGCACATTGTTTATGTGCTGAGGCTGCAGCATACTTGAAAAAAACAAAGCTTTCCCAACGAAAAGCTGAACAATGCCGTCTATTAAACCAATGAAAATAAATTTGTCATTAAACACAATTCTATACCTTTACAAAAAACACCAATGAAATCTACAATTTTAACAATCGCGTTGTTCCTTAGCAATTTACTTTGCGCTCAAACTCAAGGGACATTAACTTTTTCTTTTACCCAAACACCCCATACGTCTTATACAGGAAATAAAAATGTAATGGCTATCTGGATTCAGACCAGCTCTGGGGCTTTCGTGAAAACCCGCAAAAGAAATGCCGGCGGCGGCACCTCTGACCATTTACCAATATGGG
>CAYPVA010000168.1:0-4010 GCA_964414045.1 uncultured Lishizhenia sp.
GGAAAAAATAGGAGAACCCATTATTATCCTAATAAAATATGTATATACATAACTAAGAAAGTAGATTTGGTTTGACATATAAATTTAAATATCGAAAAAATGATTACCAGAAAAATTTCAGCATCATTGCTAGCTATAGGTTATTTTATGCTTTTTGTAAAGAATCTAATCTATTTACCTTATGAGGTTAAAGCCTTGGGAAAAGATAGAAGTGAACGTTATGATATTTTTAGTCCACTTTATGATAATCCTACATTAAATATGTTTGAAAGTATAATAGATATACTTTGGACCATTATGCTTTTAGCGATGCTAACTTTTTTATTCACCTTTATTTTCGAAAAAAATTCCAAGAATCAAATTCTGAATAACGTTAATACAGCAACTAATAGTGAAAATATCTCAAATCCTAATGACCAACCATCTGTTGGGTTAAATATAATTTCATTCCTAATTCCTTTGGTAGGGCTAATTATCTATCTCACAGAGCGAGACAGATCTCCTAGAAAAGCAACTTCTGCCGGTAAGTCTGCGCTATGGGGTGTGGGTGTTACTGTTGTTTTGAGTATAATTTCATTCTTTGTTGTTTTCGCTTTGATAAGCAGTGTTGGTTAAACAGTTATATAGATAAAGGAATAGATTATGGCAATATGCAGATGCAAGGACCAACCCCCTAAGCAAATAACCAAGATGTATGTGAGGTGTGTCGAACCACTTGGTTATGGAGACGGATCCATGATTTGTGGCAGAAAAGATTGTATGAATGATGGTGTTATTTGGTTAACGCAACATGAGTCAAATCTCTATGATATAGGAGTGCGAATTTTCAATTTCGATAGTGCTGTTTGTAAAGTAAAAGTTAAATAACAAGTAATGAAAAATGTAATCGCGAGTTTAGCCATTTTGACATCTATTGGTTTGATGAGTTGTAACTCACAACCTAAATCTTCTTCGGAAGAAGTTAGGAATGAAAGTATGGAAGTTCAATCGGAACAACAAGAACAAGAAGTAGAAATTCAGACTTCTGTCTATTGTCATACTTGCGGTTCAGAAATTTCTGGGTCTCCATATGAAGCATTTGGTCGTATCTATTGTGATATGCAGTGTTATGCTGACGACCCAACGAATTGATTTTTTTTGAAGAAGTTTCTTTTACATATTTCAACTTGGATCAAGCCATTATTTTATTTAGGAAGTGGCGGGCTCTTGTATATCCTCTTTAGATCAGAATACTTGATGGTCAATCGATGGGTACTCACCAACCAATTTGGAAGAATTTTCAAGACTATAAGGATTCAGACTTTTCAAATTCTTGAGACTGTCCCGAAATGGATTATTTATTCCTTACCTGATGCATTGTGGTTGATGTCTTTTGGTTTAATACTCCAATTGATTTGGAAAAATGAAACGAAAAGAATTAGAATTTTTTGGACCCTTGTACCCTGTTCTATTGCCTTACTCTGTGAGCTTTTTCAAGCAACGCATTTTGTTAGCGGAACATTCGATTTAGTCGATCTGCTATTTTATTTTTTAACTACCCTTTTATTAATCAATAACCTAAAAACAAATGAAAAAACCATTTAAAATTTTGTCAAGCGCCTTGACGATAGGTGTCTTTATTTTCTTTGCTGCTGCTAGTGGGGAGGATAAAACGAACAACTCCGAAACAAATCAAAACGCTGAAAAAGCAGACAAACCCGAAATTAATATTGGAAGTACGTATTCTATAGATGCTTATCACCAAATTCAGTTTAAATCAAGTACAAGATATTGGATTTATCAAAAACCTTTGAATTGTGGCGGAGAGGGAAATTGGTCTTTAGATGGCGATAAAGTTATTTTAGAACAAAATGATAGTAATTGTGAATCAACAAGAAAAATAAAAGGAGAATATTCAATAGAAGAAATAGTAAATTAAGAGAATAAATATGAAAACAATCAAAATTTTATCAAGCATTATTATTACTGGGTCTTTTCTATTTTTCGCTGTTGCAAGTGGTAGCGAAGAGAAATGTGGCTGTAGTATTCCAAGCGTTACTATACCAAAATATGCTGATTCTTGGGATGACAAAGAAGAGAACTGGGAGTTCAAAGATTGTGCTATCGCAAATTCGGATGAGGATGCCGAAAAAATTCATGTGTACGTTTATTTCAATTCAAAGCTCGATAAATATAGATGTGAGTTGCGTTATTCTTATCCTGGAACCGATTGTAGTTCAGCGGGCAAAACCTTTGGAATGAATTCTATTTCAACTGCCGATATTTCAGAATCTGATTACAATTTAGGTTCATGGAAAAAGTATACCTATTGGCTAGGACGGCAATTATAGCAGTTGATTAAACTTTACCCCGCCTTGTGTGGGGTTTTTTTATTTTTTTAATTCTTCATCAGCATTGTTTGTTGCGAAATATTCTTCAAATACTTCATCTTCAAAAACGTCCTGAATGAGAAGTTGATCATCGCCATTTTCATGCATCATTTTGAATGCCACTTCCCAGTTTTCTCTTGGTTCCATTATAAATTAATTAAGGGCTGTTCGACCTTCTCATCAAAAGATGAAAACAGCAAACAGATACCTGAAGTTACGATTTATTCAAATAGGTTTTTTCAAGAATTGACGATTAATTTCAACTCTTCCAAATTAAAAACAGCAAACCGCTGAAAAGGATACCGGCGCTGCGGCGGGCGATGGTGATGCGGCGTTGTATCTTGTTGTCGTAACCGTCAAGTTCGATGTCGTAATCATCTTCCATAGACTCGAAATCTGCTGAATTGCTTTCATAGATGAGTTCTCCCTGATAGTGGTCATAAATTTCTAACGTGGAGTATTCAAATTGGTGGTTTTGGATTCGTTCTTCCCAACATTGTGGCTCGCTAACTGAGGAATAATTTTCTATTGAAACGTGGTTGAGGTTGTTGGCCTCGCAGATAAAGCTAGGTAAGGTTTTGAGGTTTGCTTTTAAGGATAATTGAAACAATTCTGGAACGGCCACTGTTGTGATGCTGTCCAATGATGGCGTATTCAAATCTATGATGGCGAGAAGTGGTAGCGTGTCCACAAAAATCAGCTTCTTTAAAACTTGACTTTCAATGGATAAAATTTCGAGATTTTTAAAATTGGGTAAAACCAAGATGCTGTCGACATATTCAAAGTCAAGGCTCAGCAGCTCTTGTTGGGTATTTTGTTTACTAGAAAAAAAATCGTCGATATCTTTTTGATGGATGTTTTTGCCCCTGAAATAACCTTCCGACAAGGTAAATTGCCCAAAATTGGTGAAAGAAAGGCAGCAAAAAATGAGCAAAGAATAAAAATTCATGGGTTAAGAATGAAAGAGTTTATATTTTTTGAAAGGTACTCCTTTTTTTATTAAGCGGGCATGATAGGCACTTGGGATGTCGCAAGTTCTGGCGGGTAAAATGAGGGCAATCAAAATGCGATCTAACTGAGAAATGAGGCCAAGGATGATGGTGGTAGTGAGCAAAATCGAGGAATTAAATCCGAAAAGAAAGGTAAAATTTAGAAGTAAGAAAATGCCAAAAAGCTTGGAAAAGTAATTGTGTGCACAACCGAATTTTCTAAAGCGCAGCCAATAAATGATATCCGGAATCCATTCTAAGAGCAGAAGGGGTATAACGATTGACCATCGTTGTTCAATTTCTGAAGGGAAACCTATCCAGATACACCAGCAAGCACAGAGCCAAAAAATCAAATCGACGTTGCTATCCCAGAGCCGCAAAGATTGTGTTGCTACATGATAATGGCGAGCGATGATACCATCAAAAATATCTGAGATGAGTGCTAAGTAACAGCAAAGAATGATCAAAGGAAAGTAATTTTGTCCGAGCGTTGCGAGGAATAAAAGCAAGGGGGCCAAAGCCAATCGGAATAAAATAAGCGCGAAGGGAAGCTGTTTCATATTTCTAAGATAACTTTTTCGATCGCATTTGCGTATTGATATCTTGCTAACTTTAAACAAAAACAAACTATGAAAAAACTACTTCTACCTAT
>CAYPVA010000169.1:0-3987 GCA_964414045.1 uncultured Lishizhenia sp.
ATTAATTGAAAAACAACTTGAGAGACAAGCCCAATGTTTCGCGAATTTGGGTGCGTTCAATGATGTAATCAAGGAAGCCATGTTCTAATAAAAACTCACTGGTTTGAAAACCTTCTGGGAGGTCTCGACCGATGGTTTCCTTTACCACGCGCGGGCCAGCAAAACCGATGAGCGCCCCTGGTTCAGCAATATTGATGTCTCCTAACATGGCAAACGACGCAGTAACACCACCCGTTGTGGGGTCAGTGAGGTAAGAAATATAAGGGAGCTTTGCCTCAGATAATTGACCCAACTTGGCAGAAACTTTGGCCATTTGCATCAGTGAAAAACCAGCTTCCATCATGCGCGCACCGCCAGATTTAGAAATGATCATGAAACCAGCTTTGCTTTTGATGGCTTCGTCTATGGCACGAGCGATTTTTTCACCCATCACAGAACCCATCGAGCCGCCTATAAAGTTGAAATCCATGGCCGCAATGACAAAATCAATGCCGTGCAGTTTACCTTTAGCAGTACGAATGGCATCTTTGAGGCCTGTTGCTTTTTGGGTAGCTGCTACGCGGTCGGTGTATTTTTTGGTATCGACAAACCCTAGTGGGTCTCCGGAACTTAGTTTGGCATCGAGTTCTTTGTATTTTGCTTCGTCAAAAATGAGCTCAAAGTATTCTTGAGCGCCAATTCTTTCGTGGTGCGAACAGCGGTCACAAACATAGTTATTGCGCTGCAGGTCTTCGCTGGTATAAAGCGTTTTGCAATTAGAGCAACGGACCCAAAGCCCTTCTGGCACTTCCATTTTCTCACTAGTGGAAGTAGTGATTCCTTCTTTATTTCTTTTAAACCAAGACATAGTTATGACAACGTATTGATATTATTTAGATCGGCAAACGACGCGCTGAGTCTTTCAATGAAAGTAAGTTCTCCTTCGCGCAGCCACTTGCGTGGATCGTAGTATTTTTTATTTGGTATATCGGCACCCTCTGGATTACCAATTTGGGTACGAAGATAAGCTATTTTTGCGGTAATGTAATCGCGAACTCCTTCCGTGAAGGCATATTGCAAATCTGTATCGATGTTCATTTTAATGACGCCATAACCGATAGCCTCTCTGATTTCTTCGAGTGTTGAGCCCGAACCGCCGTGAAAGACAAAATCGACAGGATTAGGGCCCGTGCCAAATTTTTCTTGAATGTAATCTTGTGAATTCTTTAGGATGACAGGCGTCAGTTGCACGTTTCCTGGTTTGTAAACACCATGTACGTTTCCGAAAGATGCGGCAATGGTGAATCTTGGAGAAACCGTCAAAAGTGCTTGATAAGCTTCAGCAACTTCTTCAGGTTGTGTATACAATTTGGCGTTATCGATATCTGTGTTGTCTACGCCATCTTCTTCGCCGCCCGTGATGCCCAATTCAATTTCGAGTGTCATGTCCATGGCAGCCATACGGCGTAAATATTGTTGACAAATTGCTAAGTTTTCAGCCAAGGGTTCCTCACTGAGGTCAATCATGTGCGAACTAAAAAGGGGCTTTCCGGTCTCTTTGTAAAATTGTTCTCCTGCATCGAGCAAACCGTCTATCCAGGGTAATAATTTTTTAGCACAGTGATCGGTGTGTAAGATGACCGTAGCACCATAGGCCTCGGCAAGTGCATGCACGTGTTTAGCACCGGAAATAGCGCCTAAAATGGCCGCTTTTTCGTTGTCATTGGAAAGACCTTTTCCGGCAAAATAATGCGAACCTCCGTTTGAAAATTGAATGATGACTGGCGCATTGAGTTTGGCTGCGGTTTCCATCACGGCATTAATGGTACTGCTGCTCGTGACATTGATAGCAGGCAAGGCAAAGCCCTTCTGTTTGGCCAAGCTGAAAATTTCTTGGACTGCTGCGCCTGTGGCGACACCTGGTTTGATCATGTTGTTGTGTTTTGTTGATTGATGATGCAGCAAAATTAGAAATTATTGGCCACAAACAATATTTCTAAATGTTTAGCGTTAGATGCTTAAACTTTTATTTTGCCTATGGTTCAAAACAATTACTCCGAAACTTTACCACAAACCCAAACACTTTTGCCAAATCCGCGCGTACTCGATTTCCTCAAGATGTATAGCAAATCGGTGGAGGTTAAAAAAAGTAAAAATCTGGTTGTTTTGCTCGGTAAAAACTAATCAAGCGCCTTCGGGCGCTTTTTTTATGTCTGATTGGTTTACATTTTTAAACAGCAAGTAGTCTAAAATGTCTTGCACTAAATCGAGCGGCAATGCTTCCTTGACAGGAAACTGAACAGCTCCTTTCGAAAACTTGTAATTTCTTTTTTCAAATTCAGCACTAAATGCGGCTATACCTTTGGCCCCAGGATACAAGCCAATGTGCTTGGAATAACCTGCGAAATGGATGAAGTTTTTCCCATTGAGTTGAAAGGTGGGAATGCCATAGGCTATTTTTTGTGTCAGTCCAGGTACTTCATCTAAAATAAATGCATGCAAGGCACTAAGTTGAACTTGGATATGTTCTGGGAATTGAGCGATATGGGCAGCAATATCGGGGTGCATGTGCTTAGTTTTGCTCACAGTAGCGCTTGAATTGATCTAAGATAGCTTGCCAACCTTGTTGTTGAATTTCTAGAGGATTTTGAGTTTCTGGTTCAAAACGTTGAACAAGGATGGTTTGTGTTCCATTTGAAGCAAATTTAACCTCAACCTTGCGGCCATCTTCAAGAGAGGATGCAATCAATTCTTGGGGAATAATTGCTGTAAAAGTAGCAATGAGGTCAAAGCCAAAACTGCCATCTTTGGCCTCCATTCGGTAGTTGGAACTTCCTCCTTCTTTGAAATCTACTTCAGCACTTGGGCAGCACCAAGATTCATGGGCAAAATTCCAGTGAATGACGTGTTGAGCTTGGGTCCATTTCTCCCAAACGTGGTCTAGTGCAGCATTAATTGTGGCTTTCACTTCGATGATTTGACGATTTTCCATATAACAAAGATAGGCCTTCAAGCAGATAAATTGGTAATTTTATCCCATGGAATTTGAGCTGTTATCTGATTACAAACCAACGGGCGACCAACCCGAGGCCATCAGGCAGCTTGTGGCCGGTTTAAATGACGGCATTGGGCAGCAAACCCTACTAGGCGTAACCGGGAGTGGAAAAACCTTTACGGTAGCCAATGTCATCAAAGAAGTGCAGCGCCCCACGCTCATTTTATCGCACAACAAAACCCTGGCTGCGCAGCTCTACGGCGAATTCAAGCAGTTTTTCCCAAACAATGCTGTCGAATATTTCGTCTCCTACTACGACTACTATCAACCCGAGGCTTTTATTCCGTCTACCGGCACCTACATTGAAAAAGACCTCCAAATCAACGACGAAATCGAAAAGCTGCGTTTGGCCGCTACTTCTGCCCTGCTCTCTGGGCGTCGAGACGTCATAGTGGTGGCCTCCGTGAGTTGTATCTATGGTATCGGAAACCCGACCGAATTTAAAAACAGCATCCTGCACATTCAAGTAGGGCAAACCATCGTGCGCAACAAATTTCTGTTTCGCTTGGTAGAGAACCTCTATCAAAGAGCCGGTACTACTGATTTTGAACGCGGGCAATTTCGGGTCAGTGGAGACACCGTCGATATTTATTTGGCCTATGCCGATTACGCCTTGCGCATCGGTTTTTGGGGCGATGAAATCGAGCAAATCACTGCCATAGACCCCGAAAGCGGGCAAGTCCTCGAGCGCTTTCAAAACATCGACATCTTTCCGGCCAATTTATTTGTTTCTAGCCCAGAAAATACCAGACAAGCCATCTTGCAAATCCAAGACGACCTCGTGGAGCAAGTTGCGAATTTCAAGGAGGAAGGCAAACTCGAAGAAGCCAAAAGACTCGACGAACGCGTCAACTACGACCTCGAAATGATCCGCGAGCTTGGCTATTGTTCGGGCATTGAAAATTATTCGCGCTATTTTGACCGCCGAGAACCCGGAGAACGCCCCTTTTGCC
>CAYPVA010000170.1:0-3979 GCA_964414045.1 uncultured Lishizhenia sp.
TTCAATTGCTGATGATAGGTATCATAACGACAAAGCAGCATATTGGTGTGGTATTTATCGGCACCACTGAAAGCCAACTTTCGCTCTTTTAATCCTCTGAGAATAGCAGTATAAGCTTTCTGTTGCTTTTGATTTTTTTCGCGGTTTCGATAAGCGAATGAAAAATGAGCCTTTAAAAGTGTATAGCTATCGTTATCGGCGGCCGCCCATAGGTTAGTTTTGCTGAGCTCAACGAAGTTTTTTACCTGATCTAAGCTATCTGGAACATAGGAAAGACCAATTGGTATTTGTGCAAAGTCTGGATACCTTTCTTGAAAAGGTGTTTTATCGAGTTGTGCATAGGCGTTTAGGCCGTTCAGCCAAACCAAATCAAAACCCGGATTCCAGGGTTTTTTCTTGATGCGATAACGGATTTGCCGGGCCGTTAGGTTTAAAAATTCAATTTTAATTCCGGATTTTTTTTGCCAGGCACGAAAATAGGTTTTTTGGTTAGGGCTCAGAAAATTACTCGCTATCCGAAGTTCTTTATTGACTTCAGGTTGGGCAACTTCTACCCGACACGCGGCTAATAGGCCACACAAAAAACTAAGTAGCAATAATTTATGCACCGGTGAGTTTTTTAATTTCATTGAGCTTTAATAAGGCTTCAACAGGAGTCAGTGCATTGATATCTGTTTGGACAAGTTCGTCGTGAATTTGCTGAAGCACAGGATCATTGAGTGCAAAAAAGCTCAGTTGAACATCTTGCTGAATGTTGGACGTGTCTGGCTTTGATTTTGACCCGACATTTGCATGACTAGCTTCTAAATCTTTGAGAACTGCCTCAGCACGCTTGACCACAGCATTGGGCATGCCTGCAAGCTTCGCTACATGAATACCAAAAGAGTGTGCAGAACCGCCTGGCACTAATTTGCGCAAGAATAGCACTTGGTTACCAAGTTCTTTGACGCTCACGTTGAAGTTGTGTATGCGATTGAATCTTTTGGCCATTTCGTTGAGCTCGTGATAGTGTGTAGCAAAAAGTGTTTTACATTGAGCTTTGGCGTTTTCATGTAAGTATTCAGCAATGGACCACGCAATAGAAATGCCATCATAGGTGCTGGTTCCGCGGCCAATTTCATCGAGTAAAATAAGACTCCGTTCAGAAACATTATTGAGGATACTGGCAGTTTCGTTCATTTCCACCATAAATGTTGATTCTCCGGAAGAAATATTATCGGAGGCTCCTACGCGCGTAAAGATTTTATCTACGATGCCAATGTGGGCGGAAGTTGCAGGCACAAAACTACCCATTTGAGCCATGAGTACAATGAGTGCAGTTTGTCTTAAAATTGCACTTTTACCACTCATGTTGGGGCCAGTAATCATGATGATTTGCTGGCTGCTGTTGTCAAGCAAGATGTCGTTAGTGACATAACTTTCGCCAATTGGCAAGCGCTTTTCAATAACTGGATGACGCCCCTCTTTAATGTCAATTTTTAAGCCGTCATTGAGCTGTGGTTCGCAGTAGTGGTTATGGATGGCAACTTTTGCGAAGGAATACAGGCAATCGAGTTTAGCGAGTTGCTGTGCGTTGTTTTGAATGGGCCCGATGAAGTCAGCCATGGCATAGACTAATTGCTGATAAATTTGCTGTTCTATGGCAAGGAGTTTTTCTTCGGCCCCGAGAATTTTTTGTTCGTATTCTTTGAGTTCTTCAGTAATATAGCGCTCAGCAGAAACAAGCGTTTGTTTGCGAATCCAGGTTTCGGGCACCTTGTCTTTGTGGGTGTTGCGCACCTCAATGTAATAACCAAAGACATTGTTGAAAGCAATTTTTAAACTCGGAATACCTGTAGCAGCTGCCTCTCTTTCTTGAATTTTTTCAAGGTAGTCTTTACCATTTGTAGAAATCTCGCGGAGTTCGTCAAGTTGCGTATCTCGGCCCGCTTTGATTACGGCGCCTTTGCCAATTTGAACAGCAGGTTCTTCGGTGAGATTTGAATCGATGAGCTCGATGAGCGCTTGACAGGCATCTAAATTTTTCAATAAAGCTTGCAGCCCTTTTTGTGGAAGGCCCACGAGCATTTGTTTGATGGGTTGAATGTGCAGCAGGGTTCTTTTGAGGTGCTGAACTTCTCTTGGGTTGATCCTGCCGACTGCCACCTTTGAGATGAGGCGTTCGAGGTCGCCGATTTCTCTGAGGCGGTCATCGAGTTCGGGATGAATTGGCGTGGCCGCTTTTAGGGCTGCTACAATTTCAAGGCGCTCTTCTATAGGTGCTCTATCTTTCAAAGGCAATACCAACCAGCGCTTCAATAAACGGCCACCCATTGGGGTTTTGGTTTGGTCTAGGATATTGAAAAGCGTAACGGCATTTTCATGCGCAGAATAGATGAGCTCTAGGTTTCTGACGGTAAAACGGTCAAGCCAAACATAATGATCAGGGGCTATCCGAGCAATATTTGTAATATGACCAAGTTGTTGTTGTTGGTTTTCGGATAGGTAATGAAAAACAGCCCCTGCAGCAATAACCGAAAGCGCTTGATCATCGAGCCCAAAACCCTTTAGAGATTGGGTACCAAAATGTTTGTTGAGTTGTTCTTGTGCGAAGTCCGGGCTGAATACCCAATCTTCAATTCTAAAATGAAAAGCATCGTTGCCAAAAAGCTCGTGTACTTTACTGGTTTGACTTTTTGCGAAAATGATTTCAGCTGGTTTGAAGCCGCTGATCAGTTTATCAATATAGTTTGCAGGACCCTGTGCCACTAAAAATTCGCCGGTAGAAATATCTAAAAAGGCACAGCCAACTTCGTTTTTTTCAAGATGTAGGGCACATAGAAAATTGTTGGTGCGTTGTTCAAGCACTTGATCGTTGAATGACACGCCGGGTGTAACCAATTCAGTGACGCCGCGCTTCACGATGGTTTTGGTCATTTTTGGGTCTTCGAGTTGGTCACAGATAGCCACACGCTGACCCGCGCGTACCAGTTTTGGTAGGTATGTTTCAAGAGAATGGTGCGGAAAGCCTGCTAATTCCATTTCGGCCGCTGCGCCATTTTTTCTTTTGGTTAAAATGATGCCAAGGATACGGCTTGCTTTAACTGCGTCTTCTCCAAAAGTTTCATAGAAGTCTCCGACCCTAAAAAGCAACATGGCTTCTGGGTGTCGCGCCTTAATTTGATTGTATTGCTTCATCAAAGGCGTTTCGGAGCTTTTCTCTGTTGTGTTTTTTGCCACGTTTTAAATTAGAAGTTAAAGATAGCCGTTTTTGGAGCAGCTTCTGAGGCTATTTTTCCACAATTTTGCAGTATTTTTGAGCTATTCATGAGCGAAAACAGCACGAAAAAACTCAAACTTTGGGAACTCGAACGCCTAGATGAGGCACAATTTAAGGCGCAACCCAAATTTCCAATCATTGTCATTCTTGATAGCATTCGTTCGTTGAACAATATCGGCGCTTTTTTCAGAACGGCAGATGCTTTTAATATTGAAGAAATAATTTTATGTGGCATCACAGCCCAGCCCCCACATCGCGAAATTCATAAAACAGCGTTAGGCGCAACCGATACCGTCAAATGGTCTTATGAAGCTGATTTAATGACAGCGCTCGAGCGCGTTCGGACCAAAGGTTACCATGTTGGGGTAGTAGAACAAGCGGTTCAGACCACTCTTTTACAAGATATTAATGCTTTGAAAGCGCCCGGTTTTGCACTGGTTTTTGGAAACGAGGTAGACGGCGTTGACCAACAGGCGCTAGACTTTGCCGACCATATCATTGAGATACCACAATTTGGCACCAAGCATAGCTTAAACGTCAGTGTTTGCGCTGGAATTGTGCTTTGGGAATTCGTGAAACGCTACATTTAGTCCGCAAAAAAACTGCGAAGTAAAAAACTGCGTTTTATTCTTCCGCTAATTTCACCCAAAGTAAATCACCTTCTTTGAAAACACTGACCAAATTATTCTTGGTTAATGTTTTGATCGATGTGTCCCAGAG
>CAYPVA010000171.1:0-3949 GCA_964414045.1 uncultured Lishizhenia sp.
AAGCTTACTTTGGCTGAATTCGTAAAGAAATAATAGGATTACGCTTCGCGTGTTCTAAAAACAAAAAACCCGACACTTACGTGCTGGGTTTTTCGCTTGTGACCCCGGAGGGATTCTAACCCCCAACCGCTGGAGCCGAAATCCAGTGCGCTATACAGTTGCGCCACGGAGCCAATAATTTTATTTGGATTTAAAATCCGAATTGTTGCAAAAATAGAAGAAATAAGGGTTGGATTCAAAAAAAAGCAGCAATTTAGCTGCATGTCAATAGAAATCGATATCTTCGTTACTTAAAATCAAATACAATGAAAAAAATTACACTTGCATTCGCACTTTTAGCTGGAACTTTCGGTTTCGCTCAAACAGGTAAATGGGGTATTCAATTGAACCATGGTGCACATTTTGGCGGAGAGCTCGGTACAGGTCTTTCTTTGAACGGTGGAGTTTCATACAACCTTGCTAAAAATATTCAAACCAAACTCGACGCAGGTATCGACTACCTCGGAGATGACAATCTTTCTCGTTTGACGCTTCAACTTGGTGCAGACGTTATCGGAATGGCAAATGCTGAATCTAAATTAGGATTAACAGTTCATGGTGGTGTCGGTCTTTTGAACAATGGCAACATGATCTTTAATGATACTTACTTGCTTCGTGGCGATGACATGGTAGCTTTAACTTTTGGTGTGTCTCCGACGGTAAAAGTAAACGAGCATGCGGGTATCTTAATCGATTGGTCATATGCGAAGCTTTTCAAAATCGATGGCGATCTTTCAAAATACATGACAGGTACAGTTGGTTTTTACTACCGCTGGTAAGCAATTTCACATTTACAAAAAAAAGGCGAACCATTAGGCTCGCCTTTTTTTATGCACTCAATTATTGTATGAGCTTAAAATGGATGAATTTTTCAGTTTATTCTGAACCTTTGAATGCTTGAATCCCTCTCCAATAGAGCAGTAAACAGATAAAGAGTAATACATGGCTCAAATCATTGCGGTCAAACCACGGTGCCAAATTGATCTTTTGAGTTTGGATTAGGGCGCCAGGAAAAAGTGTGAGTACGGCAATCCAGAAATATTTAAAATTGGGGTGATATTTTTTTTGATATTGCAGACCCAGAAAAAATAAAGAAAGGATCATACCGATGCCGCTTATCATGGAAGGTACCGCTAGGCCTTTACTTTGATCGATGTGTAGGTCGGCTATAAAGAAGACCATCAGTTCAATAACAACACCTAAAATAAGTAGCAGCATAGCACCTTTTTTAAAAAGTTGTTGTTGACGTTGATTAGGCCAAAGACTGATTTGAGCTAGGCTCAGAAAGTAAGTAGATGTCATGCTCAACAGCCATGAAGGGTATTTGCCCCATAGACCAAGGTATGGATAGAAAAAGTGCCCAAAACCACCGAGTAAAAAACTGATGCCAAAAATGAGGTAAAAACGCCTCCAATTTTGATAAAATGGATGTTTGCTGGTTATTTTTTTAATTTTTGAAGCGATGAGCAGGGAAGTGCCAAATAGAATAATATCACCTATGAGTGCATTGGGTTCAAGGAAATGAAAGCCCCAAATGTCAAAACGGATTTTTTCAAAATCTTGCCCAATCATTGGCTTTCTTCTTTAAAGCGATGGATATTTTTGATCAAAATACGCTCTACAATTCGCGGAGAAATACGGTTGAGTAGGTGATTGAGTTTTCCGAGAACAGTTTGTGTTTGACTGAAACGGCGGTTTTCAATTAATTGAATGCAATCTTGAGCAACACGTTCCATACTCAGTACTTTTTCATCAGTGCGGGCTTTTAAGGGCTGCATTTGTCCGTTTGCGCCAACTGTCTGTTTTTGATGCTCAATGGCTGTTTTGGCAACTCTGAGGATTCCGATATGTAGTTGATGCGCGTGCTCTTCAATTCTAAGTGCCTCTGCAAAGGCTTGTAGGGCCATTTTAGAAGCTGAATAGGGTGCAAGCCCAGGTAAACCATGAATGGCTGCTAAACTTGAAATAAAAACAACACTGCCTTTCTGAAGGCGAATATGTGGTAGTGCAACTTGCGTCGGGAAGATACTTCCGTTTACATTGCTACTGAAGACTTGCTGAAGTACATCAGGATGAAGCTCTGCTAGGTTGCCACGGCTCGAAATTCCCACATTATTGATCAAGATATCTAATTGACCACAGTTACTTAGGGTCTGTTCGATGAGGCTTTTTGCTGCACTAAAATCACTGACATCTGCGGCAAATGCGTAGGCGTGTCCTCCATTTTGCTCAATTTCGGCCTTAACTGCATCAATTTTATTTTGTTGTCGCCCGTTTAAAACTACAATGCATCCTCTTTGAGCAAGTGCTAGCGCAATGGCTTTGCCAATTCCTTGGCTAGAACCGGTCACGAGGGCTACTTTGTGTTTAAAGTGGCTCATGATTTTGGATTGTAGTGAATTTCTGGATGGTATTTCAGAGCAGTAAGACTGTTGGTCCAGGCCATTCCAATGTGAACGATAACAGAGATCCAGATGTTTCCGGCCATCAGTGTAAGTAAGCACAATACCAAACCAAGAGGTGCTGCACCAATAGTTTCGTCGAGTCCTTTTGGTATGTGGGTGGCCGAGTATAAGGCAATGTTCACTGCGACAGCAAGCCAGAGCCCGTAGGCTTCAACTAGTGGGAAAAGCAAAAGGCCTCTAAAAAGTAATTCGTAGCCAAGGAGATAAATAGCCCAACCAAGTAAATTGAGTCTGTAGGTTTTTTTCGTCCAGTTTTTAGCCCTGATTTGAGGGTAATTGACTAAGTTCTTTTCTTTTTTAGCGGAATACGCGGCAAGTGGTACCACAATAATTAATAAGCCTAAAGTGACCAGCAAATTGAACAATAAGGTATCTGTTCTGAAATTCAAACCATAATATGCGAGCCCTCTGTGGGGTTCAAGGCATATTAAAATCAAAAGTGGAAGGAGACCCATACTCAAAAAACCAAGCCATTTAGTCATATATATAAACTTGAGCCAAGCGGTATCATGTTCATAGCGAGCAAAATAGTGCGCTTTGATTTTTTCAGACTTAGAACCAAACCAAAAGACGACAAAGCCAATTAAGGCCAAATAAATAGGAATGATTCCACCTGTTAAGGTAGGTTGTTGCTGCGGGAGAGGTAGGTAATGAATCATGAATTAAGCAATATAGCCATTTTCTTTGTACCAGCCCATGCAGTCCGAAATAGCTTCTTCTATGGGGGTGCTAGGTAAAAGTAATTCTTGGCGCGCTTTTTCCGGAGAGTAGAATTGTTTGACACTGGCCATTTTTGCCATTGAATAGCTCAGTTTAGGAGCTTTACCGGTCATTTTTGCTTTTAAGGAATTGATGGCTCCAACCATATTGATCGCAAAACCAGGGAATTTCTTGATTTTAAATGGTTTATTAAATACTTTGGAGGCTTTTTGAAACATTTCTCCGAAGTATAGATTTTCGTTGCCAACGATATAGCATTCTCCCAGGCGTCCCATGTGTAGGGCGTTTACGGTTGCTACGGCTACATCTTTCGAGTATACAAAGTTCTTACCGCCACCGGCATAGCCCGGGAGCTTATTGTTGTAAAGTTCAATCAGCATGCGACCGGATGTTGGCCCTGAATCGAAAGGGCCAATCATGTAGGTAGGGTTCACGACTATGACCGGAAAATTTTGTGATTGATGTAAGTCGAGCAGGTAGCACTGTGCCTCGTACTTACTGTCCATGTAGTCCATCTTAAACTGGTGGGCCTCGTAGCTATTTTTTTCATGACCAGGTTTAGATTTTGGCCCGTGATCGAATGAATTAGCTGTGCCAATTTGTACCATGCGTTGGTAAGCAAATTGTTTGGCAAAATAGGCAATGTTTTTAACGCCTTGAAGGTTGACTTCATGAATGATACCAAGGCGTCTTGGCCAAATGGTAGTGAGCGCCGCAATATTGAT
>CAYPVA010000172.1:0-3937 GCA_964414045.1 uncultured Lishizhenia sp.
AAACATCGGATGGATCTAATACTTCTACGACGATTGTGTATCAGTTTAAGACCCCTTAAAATTACTGAATTGTATAGGAAAGGCCCTGGGAAACCAGGGCCTTTTTTAATTTATAGTGTTTCCAAATATTGACTAGGCGTCATTCCTGTTTCGGCTTTGAAAGAGGCATAGAAATTCGATCGAGACGGGAAACCAGACTTAGATCCAATACCATCAATTGATAGCGAATCAGCTTCTCCTCCTTCTAGTAGTGACTTTGCGTGCTCTATACGAAGTTTAGTTCTATAGGCTGTAAATTTTGTTTCCAAAATACTCGAGAAACAATATGCAATATGGTGTTGCGGAATTTGCATTGCAATGGAAAGATCAGAGATCTCAAAATCTGGATTTAAAAAGGGTTTATCTTCGTTTAAATAGGATATAATGGAATCTGTAACTTCGATAAATGGATCTTTTTCTAACTTATGTGTTGTTTTACCTTCTTCCCTCTTCTGCTTCTTAGATTTAGGTAGTGAGGTAACGGATGGCATGCCATAGAGAACCTTTGGAAAAAATAAGATTAAACAAGTAGGCAATAGGAATATGATTGAGCCCGAAAATAGGTGCGCGAATTTGGATTCTAAGGCAATACGTGTAATGTCAGCTCCAATTAATTGTGTTGTCAAAAATAAAAAGCCAATGCTCACTAATAACAAACTAGTTACTAGAATGACTAACCATTTAAATGATATGTGTTTCTGTATTTCAGTTTTCGTTTTTAGCTCATTCCATTTCTTGTTGTACTTAATAAGCAGATAAAAACAAGCAAAAGAATAGGCTACAATGAGGGCCGGTCTACTTATAAATGCTATTTGTGAAGAGTATAATAGATTGATTTGATTTGCGACTACTTCATTGAGATTCGCATGTATTGCTTTCGCTCTACTTAGTTTTTCAGAAAACGGTTTTACTAAATATGGAGAGATACTTATTAAATGGATAATAAGTGGAATGAAATGCAGATAATCTTTCCCTGATTTAATGGCTCTTCTATCAGTTAAGGTACTTTTTACATAGAAATATAATAGGGGGCCTGGCAAATACCACAAAGGTGAAAAGTTGCCATAGAATATGGCTAACCAATAGTCATTGTTAGAATAAACAGTAAAGTAATGGGTAATTGTATAGGTTGAGAAGATTATAAAGATACCTGATATCAACAAGGCATTCTTATTGATTCGCCAGTTATAGATGGCGAGTACAATAGAGATGGCTATGGAGAACAAAGACAGATAAAGTAGCATATTTGATCTAGAACAGTAGTATGTTATTCTTCAAAGGTAATAAACCCCTTTCAGGTCTTGCGATTTTCAATTTTAGAACTAGTCCTGAAAATTAATTTTCAAGACTACTGCATTTTTTATGAGGCTAGCTTGTCTATCAACAATTTGTTCCTTTACATGTTAATTCTGTCCATTTTAAGGTAATAATCTATCGAGTAGATGCTTAATGAGCTATTTCGATTATTTAATGGCATTAAAATTATACAATTAATCTAATAAGAGTTTATAAATTTTACTATATGATGATTTTTAATCAACTAAAAGGAGTTCAATTAATATTTTCTAAATTGAAAGGCCTATTCTTCGCTGGCTTGTTAATAGTAGGCGTTGCCCAACTGGCTAAAGCGCAAACTTTGACAATCAGTTCTAACGGTCAAACAGGTTCCTCAGGAACGAACTGGTCTGTGAGTGGTGCTAATCCTACAAAAATCACTTTTACGGGTACTGCCTCAATCGACAAGACGGTAATTGAAGGCTTGCTAGCTACGGATAACGTTGCCATTGAAGCCGGAAACGGAGGGGGTGGTATTATTGTTTCAGCTGCAATTTCATCTACTTACACGAATAGCCTGACTTTAGGTGCGACCGCGAGTACAAATGCGGTGACAATTTCTGCTGCCATTGACGCTGGTTCACTATCTGTTTATGGTGGCAATATTACGGTGGATGGAAATATCAATACCTCTGCAGGAAATGCAAACGGTGATATTTTACTGAAAGCAACTGGAAACATTATTCAAAATGCTAGTAAGACAATTACTACCAATGGAGGGGATGTCATTTTTTGGTCAGATGCTGATGGAAATAATGATGGAATGATCAAAATTTCTTCAAATGTAACTACAAACGGTGGTCATCTTTGGATGGGAGGAGGCAATGGTTCTGTCACTTGGAATGGACTCTCTGTTGGGAATGGCTTTGCAACTGGTAATGCTACGAATTCAAATGGATTGTTAATAAATGGGTCTACCATTAATACTGCAGGGGGTAACATTGCCATTTATGCAAAGAGTAGAGCAGGGAACGCTGTTTCAGATGTTACGACAAACGCGAATGGTGTAAGGTTTTGGGGTGGTAATACCATCAATTCTGGAACAGGAACAATCTATATCAAAGGATATGGACAGGGTACGAGCGGCTCTTCAAATGGAATAGAATTTAGTGGCGGTACTGCAGATTTAATAACCTCGGCAAATACTACCTCAGATGCTATAATTCTTGATGGAGAAACGGTAGCGAATCCATATTTAGTAAATGATGGTTGGGGAATCTATGGTTGGTCAGCAACCATTCAAGCAACTGCTGATGGAGGAGGTGTTACGCTTATTGGAAAAGGATCTGAACATAATGGTGTAACTATACCATCGTCAGCCTCAGTACTTGCCAAGTCTGGTCCTATTAAGTTAATTGGTTCTGGTTTTGGCACAAATTATTATGCTGTCGAAATAGCCGGAGTTGTGGGTGCAAAAACTGGAACAGGTGTCACTGTAAGTTCTAGTAATGTTGAAATAACGGGAAATACGTTTTTGGGCTCTTCAGGAAGTGTTGTAACAAGTGGCCAATTGCTTTTTGAATCATTTGGAGCTAGTTTTTCTTCTGCTTTTACATTAGCTAACATAACATTGTCTAATGCAATAACAGGCCTTACCCTTGGTAAAGCATCTAATACTGAAAGGATTATAATTGGTTCTGCTACAACAATTGCTGGACCAGTTTCTGTTTATGGTGGGGATATCACTGTAAATGGTGCTATCAATACTTCAGCGGGAAACGCTACTGCTGATGTTTTGTTAAAATCAAGAGGTACTATTGTAGCAACTGCAGATATTACCACTAATGGAGGCGATATTACTTTGTGGTCTGATGCTGATGCAAATGGATCTGGAGGTATTAGAATTGACGATAATGTGGATCTAGATTCTAGAACACAATCAGACAGAACAGCTAATACAAATACAATTGGAGGAGGTAAAATTACATTGGCGGGAGGATTGGATGATGCTGGTACGGCTTCCGGAGTAGCGACCTTAGTTACAGGTTTAGCTTCAGGAGATGGTTATCCAGATGGATATGCAGCTAACTCTGGAAGTACAATTACACAAACGGGTATCGTATTAGGAACTAGTACTGCAGCAAGCGGACATAATTCAAATATTAATTTTCTGTCAGGTGGAGGAGATATTCGTCTACATGGTTTAGTAACAAATAATAGTAGTAATACAGGTAATGGCCCCACAGGGTTATTGTTTTATCATGGTTATACCCTAAATGCAGGTACTTCTGGTAATATAACATTATTAGGAAATGCAAATTTAACTTCTGGTGCATATGGAGCTGGTTTGGATTTTGCGGCTTGGAGAACAACTTCTTATACGGCAAATGGAGTAGTTCGTACTGTTAATGGTAATATTAATGTTATTGGTAAATCTTCAGGTGGAACATCTGGAAATAATGCTATAGCTATAGATGGTGATGGCAATAATCGTAATATTTTTACTGCAACTGGTACAGGTAGTATTACATTAAACGGCTTAGCATCAAACAACGGCGCATTGGATGTACGTTTGACAAATGTAGATTTATTAGCATCTTCAGGTGACATTAAAATAATAGCG
>CAYPVA010000173.1:0-3931 GCA_964414045.1 uncultured Lishizhenia sp.
GTACTTTAACAATTTTACCAGAAACTTCTGATTCAATTTCATTGAAAGTTTTCATTGCTTCAATAATACAAAGCTTCATGCCTGGTTGAATGTTATCTCCGACATTGACAAACGGATCTTTGTCAGGTCCAGGGGTTCTGTAGAATGTCCCAATCATTGGAGATTTAACCGTAATGTATTTGCTGTCGTCAGCGGCAGCAACTGGTGTGGCTTCACCATTACTTGGCGCCGCAGCAACCGGTGCAGCAGCAACGGGAGCAGGTGCAGCCATCATAGGCGCAGCCTGAACTAATACTTGCTCAGATTGGCTTCCTTTGATAGAAATACGAAATCCTTCGCGCTCGATTTCTACTTTACCAAGCCCTGATTTCGATACTAATTTGATGAGGTCTTTGATCTCTTCTAGATTCATAGCAATATTTTTTTCAAAGTTAATTTAATTATGAATTGTAGGCCCATTTCAAATAAATAGCACCCCAAGTAAATCCGCCACCAAAAGCAGAAAGCACCAACACATCACCTTTTTTGAGTTGTTTTTCGTAGTCCCAAAGGCAAAGTGGAAGGGTTCCGGCGGTTGTGTTACCGTATTTTTGAATATTGATCATGACCTTTTCTTTGGTCAGTCCCATGCGATTAGCTGTGGCATCAATGATGCGTAGGTTTGCTTGATGCGGCACCAACCAACTAACGTCATCACTGGTTAAGTTGTTGCGCTCCATGATTTCGGCTGAGACATCAGCCATGTTAGTAACTGCAAATTTGAATACAGCCTGACCCTCTTGCTTTACATAGTGCAAACGGTTCTCGACAGTTTCTATAGATGCTGGTTGTGCGGATCCACCAGCTGGTTGTTGCAAGTATTGTTTACCTGAACCGTCACTTCTTAAAATGAAATCGATGACTCCGTTCCCTTCTTCATTTGGCTCAAGTAAAACTGCTCCAGCACCATCGCCAAAAATCACACAAGTGGTGCGATCTTGGTAATCTATAATGGAGGTCATTTTATCTACACCGATAACAAGTACTTTTTTGTGTTTACCACTTTCTATAAATTGAGCTCCAGTTGAAAGCGCATATAAAAATCCAGAACACGCTGCATTGACATCGTAACTCCAAGCATTTTTCATACCTACTTTATCACATACAATGTTTGCTGTGCTCGGGAATGGATGATCAGGAGTAACAGTCCCGACGATGACTAGTTCAATATCAAGCGGATCGATACCTTTTTTTTCGAGTAATGCTTTTACTGCGGCGGCAGCCATATCAGAACTTGCGCCATCTTTCATGATGCGACGCTCTTTGATGCCTGTACGACTTGTGATCCACTCGTCTGAGGTATCGACTAGTTTAGCAAGATCCTCATTGGATAGGATGTGTTCAGGAACGTATCCTTGAACTGCGGTAATGGCAGCGGTAATTTTGCCCATGATTTAGTTAAATGCTTCGTTAATTTTAACAGCGAGGTCAGATACAACTACCTCGTGTGCATGCAGCAACATATTTTTAACTGCAATATCATTTGAAATTCCATGCCCGATAATGGCATTTCCTTTTACTCCTAATACAGGTGTTCCTCCGTAATTTTCGTAATTAAAGCGATCGAAATATTCGTCCTTGATACCTCTTTTTTTCATGAGTGTGAAAATACCCTCGGCTTCTTTCAAAACGATATTGCCTGTGAAACCATCACAAACAATAACGTCTGCAACACCTGTGAATATATCGCGGCCTTCGATATTTCCGATGAAATTAACTTCGTCAGATTCTGAGAGTAATTTGTAGGCAGCGATTGATAGCAAGTTGCCTTTGGAGTCTTCTTCACCAATATTGAGTAAAGCTACTTTCGGACTAGGGATATTGAGTACGGTAGCTGCATAAACAGAACCAAGTACTGCAAATTGATAGAGTACATCTGACTTGCAATCGGCGTTAGAGCCTACGTCAAGTAAAACAGATTTGCCATCATTGATGGTTGGCAAAGTGGATGTGATGCACGGACGAATAACTCCGGGAATGGTATTGAGTTTGTACATGGAACCAACAAGCATAGCGCCTGTATTGCCATTACTTGCGAAAACATCTAGCTGACCTTTTGCAAGCATGTCAAACCCAACAGCAATGGAGCTATTTGGTTTTTTGGGTAAAGCACGAGTAGGATGGTCATGATAGGTAATGACCTCTGGTGCATGAACGATTTCGAAAAGCGCTGGTGATTTGCCTCGGGCGGCCAATTCTTTTTGAATAACGAGTTCGTCACCAAGCAAAACAATAGTGACATCATTAGCCAATTCTTCTTTGGCTAATAATGCACCATCAATTGTCGCTTGCGGAGCGAAATCGCCACCGGAGACATCAAGCCCAATCTTCATGGGAGAAAATTAGAACTTATTGAACCTCCTCGATGGAGTCTGTAGCTTTTTCAGCTACAACTTTCCCTCTGTAGTAGAGTTTTCCTTCATGCCAATGCGCATGATGAAAAAGGTGCGGCTGACCTGTTGTTGGGCAAGTTGCTACTTGGTTAGCAGTAGCTTTCTTGTGCGTTCTACGTTTGTCACGACGTGTGGTCGATATTCTTCGTTTAGGATGCGCCATTTTTCTTTAATTTATCGCTTTTTAATTTAAATTCTTTAATGCAGACCACCTTGGGTCGATGTCGTCGTCGTTGTCTTTGTTTGGATCTGGAGCCGCTTGTTGATATTTAGCAATAAGGGCAACCATTTCTTCGTTGCAGTCTTCTTCATCATGCACCATTCTTGAAGGTAAGGATAGCGAGATGAGCTCATAAATGGGCTGTGTGAGATCAATTTGATAACTCTCAGGTGCGATGACAATCAGGTTTTCATCTTCGGACTCTTCGTATCCAAAGGTGTAATAGATCGTGAATTCACCATCTATTTCTTGATTGATTGGTTCGCCACAGCGGTCACAGTTAGAAAAAATAAAACCATCGATACCAATATTAGCGATCAGCATGGTTTCTTTCTTTTCTAACTCGAGATAGGCGATTAAACGACCATCTTCTATGAGTGAATAAGGCAATGATTCAAAGAACGACTTGTCAATGTCAAATTCAAATTCGTGAATCCCGAGCTTGAGTCCGACAAACGGTATGGCATAGGGATTATTCATGTTGAAAGTTTCACTAACAAAAACGAAGGGCAAAATTAAGGAATTTATTTTGATTTATAAAATCCAAAAATGCGCTTCGGGTTAAACTGCTACTAATCTTGCTCTTTTCTGCCCTTTTCATCTTTGGAAAATGGCAAAGGGTTGGCAGAGATTTCTTTGTAAATTTTTCTATTTCTGTAGGCGTCAACAGCGAGGTAGATGGCGCTGCGCATACTTTGTTCGTCGGCGAGTTGCTTACCCGCAATATCAAAGGCAGTACCGTGATCAGGGCTTGTTCTGACAATCGGAAGACCTGCCGTAAAATTGACGCCATCTTCAAAGCACAAGGCTTTAAACGCGGCTAGACCTTGGTCATGGTACATCGCTAAAACGCCGTCGTATTGTTGTCTGGCGTTGGAACCGAAAAAGCCATCCGCTGCATATGGCCCAAAGGCTAAAATGCCGTTTTGTCGGGCTTGCTGAATAGCCGGTGCAATCAGTTGTTGTTCTTCTTCCCCGATTTTTCCGTTCTCTCCGGCATGTGGATTGAGTCCAAAGACTGCAATTTTGGGTTTGACCAAGCAGAAATCTTTTTTCAAACTTTGCTCAAATGCCTCAATTTTTTGCACGATGAGCTCTTTGCTGAGTTTATTCGAAATTTCTTTGACTGGAATGTGTGTAGTAACCAAAGCCACACGCAAAGAACCGGATACTAAAATCATGAGTGCTTCTTTTGCACCAGACATTTCTGCAAGATACTCGGTATGTCCAGGGAATTCAAAACCTGCTTTTGCTACATTTTCCTTTGAGAAAGGAGCTG
>CAYPVA010000174.1:0-3931 GCA_964414045.1 uncultured Lishizhenia sp.
TTGGCAGCTTCCATCGGAACAGCGACTTCAACAGTAGGGGTGGTTGATAATCCGAGATCTATGACATCGATGCCCAAGCCCACCAAGGTTTGCTTGACTAATTCAGCAATCATAGGGCCAGAAATGCGGGCATCACGGCCGATGACTACTTTAAGCTTTTGGTTAGGGTATTGCGTAGCTAACCAAGTGCCATAGGCAGCTGCAAATTTAACAGCATCAATAGGAGTGAGGCCTTGGTCAACCTTGCCGCCAATGGTTCCTCTGATTCCGGAGATAGATTTGATGAGTGTCATGAACGAAGTCCTTTTTGAATTTGAATCATTTGAAGTACGGCAACCATGGCTTCGGTGCCTTTGTTGCCGTGTTTACCACCAGCACGGTCTATGGATTGTTGTTCGTTGTTGTCAGTGAGTAAGCAAAAACCAACCGGTTTGTTGTATTTGAGCATGACGTCCATAATACCTTGGGTAGTGCCGCTGCAAACAAAATCAAAGTGCTTGGTTTCGCCTTGAATTACAACACCGATAGCTACAACGCCATCGCATTCGGCCTGACTCGCAAAGTGTTGTGCACCTAAAGGCAATTCAAATGCGCCTGGCACGCGTGTGACAGTGCATTTTTGAGGATCGTGTCCAATTTGCTTGAGCACCTCTAAAGCACCCTCAAGTAAGCGTTCGGTGATGTGTCCGTTCCATTCTGAAACAACAATGCCGATTCGAAAATCGGCACAGTTTTTAAATTGAATGGGGTCGAAGGCGGATAAATTTTTGCCTGCAGTCGCCATATAAGTTTATTTAGTAGAACAACGCGCGATGTAACGCTCAATTGTTTTGGTACTTGCGTAATTTGGAAAGTCGTCTTTGATGCGTTGATAGTAGCTGAGTGCATCTTCTTTTTTGTTGAGTTTTTCAGCGTGTAGACCAGCCTTGAAAAGATACATTGGCGTGGTAAACTCATTTTCTTCTTTGTCTGCAGCAGCAAGGTACATTTCAAGCGCTTGATCGTAGTGCTTGAGTTGTGAATGACAATCGGCCTGAAGACCCAAAGACATTGTTGAAACATAAGTATCGTTCAGGTTTACGCCTTCTAGCATGTTTAAAGCAGCTACAAACTTGCCTTTTTTCATGTATTGTTTTCCGAGTAGGAATTGGCCAATTTCACCACCAGTTTTACCGTCGTTGTTTTTAACAAATGGCTCGAGTACGCGAATGGCTTGATCAGTAGAGTCTTTTGAGATATAATTCAAAGCAACCCACCAACCATCGTTAGATTTTTCGTTGGCTGGCCCCCAAATGAATTGGCGGTAAGAAAAATATAAAATAATGGCTGCAAGTAAACCTGCAACTACATAAGTTCCAATTTTAAAGTTCTTGTTTTGGTTAAACTTATTTTTGAGGTCGTCAAAGCTCAATTGATCAATCATAGTTTCAAATTTGAAACGCAAATATAAGTGATTTTGGGAAACTTAATGCGTATTTTTGCGCTATGTTTACTTACCAACGCGCTTCGTTATCTCTTTTGGTCCTCTTTTTAATACTGTACAGCACTGCTGCCAAGGCCCAAAACACGATCAGTGTAACAGGTAAAATCCTCACCTCAGAACGCAGTGTGCCGCTCGAATATGTTTCGGTAAAATTATTTCTCTTGCCTGATTCTAGTTTTCAAAAGGGTGTTTTTACCAATCCCGAAGGGAAATTTGAATTGATGGCGCAACCAGGAAAGTACTTCATCGAACTGAGTTTAGCACTATACGAAAACGAAAAAACCGAAAGCTTTGAACTGAAGCCAGGGCAGGCTAATTATCATTTCGGTACCCTGCGGATGCAACTCTCCAAGACTCAAAATGTAAAGGAGGTGGTCGTGAAGGGGCAAAAAGATATCATGCAAGCCGGTATCGACAAAAAAGTATACAATGTCTCCGAAGACTTGAATGTCAACGGAGGTACTGCCAATGATATTCTCAACCGATTGCCTTCTGTGGAGGTCGATCAAGATGGTGGCGTTTTGCTCCGAGGACAGGGTAGTGTAACTATTTTGATTGATGGCAGACCGAGTTCACTCAGTGGCAGCTCAGGTAAAACGCTACTTGATGCCTTGCCAGCCAACTCAATTGAACGTGTTGAAATCGTCACGAATCCTTCGGCCAAATATGATCCCGACGGAAGTTCAGGCATCATCAATATTGTGCTCAAAAAAAATAAATTACTCGGTTTCAATGGCATGGTTTCTACCAATTTGGCTACAGGAAACCTAGCGGGTGGAAATGTCGGAGAAGGCACTGCTTCCTTGAGTTATCGCAATGGCAACATCAATGTTTTTGGAACTTATACAGCACGCTACCTCGAAGGATACCGCAATAACTACAATGACATCCGTCAAGATTTGGGTACAGGTACTTTTGTTTTGGATCAAAACCGAACAGGTACTGATTTAGATGCGGGTCAGACTTTTCGCTTTGGAACCGACATTAATTTGAATCCACGCAATACGCTAGGGTTTGTTGCAACGGGTTCTTTAACCCGCAGAGATCGGACCGGAGATCTCTGGAATGCTGAACTCAACGAGCAGAACGAAATCATCAATTTGTGGCAAAGAACCTCCCTTGATCCTACCAACCGCCGCAACCTTGATATCAATCTCAATTACAAACACGACTTCAAAGCTGAGCGCGGCAACTTTATTTTCGACGTGAATCAATCTTTGGGCACCGAATGGATAGAAGGCTATTACAAGAATTTCTACTACAACCCGGATAGTTCTTTGGCCAACCTTCCAGTGTTGGACCAACAACTTTTCAATACCGAAAAAAATAATATTACCACAGCCCAAGCTGACCTCACCTACCTTTTTCCTTCACTCGGCTTGCGTACAGAGGCAGGCCTCAAGGCAATTTTGCGCGACCAACTTGTCGATACTTATTCTCAAACCCTCAATCAAACAACTGGTATTTATCAAGAAGATACCCTCGCAAATTTCCTTTACGGATACAAAGAACAAATTTTCAGTGCTTACGGAGTGGTGGGTAAGCAGTTCAATCGATTTAAAGCCCAAGCGGGTTTGCGTCTAGAGAAAGCTTATCAAATTCCAAATTTGATATCTGACAGCATCCGAATAGTCAACGATTATTTTAATTTCTTTCCATCTGCTCACCTTCGTTATGAACTGCAACCTAAATCAGAACTGAGCATCAGTTATTCCCGACGCATCAAAAGGGCTTCTGCTGGTGAACTCAATCCGTTTACAAATTATTCCGACCCTTATAATTTACAACGTGGAAACCCATACCTCAATCCAGAGTTTATCCACTCTTTTGATTTTTCTTACTCATTGGAAAAGAAGAAATTAACCGTATCGAGTGCGCTTTTTTATCGCAGTGCCAATGACGTCATTTCAAGGTTCAAAGAATTTTATCCAAATAATACAAGTGCTGTAACTTACCTTAATATTGCTCAAACTAAATCGCTTGGTGCAGAACTCATCCTGATGATGAAGCCATTCAATGGTTTGCGAACTACGGTGTCCTATAACGGGAATTACACTTGGTATTACAGCAATGATAGTCTCATTCCAAATCGTCAGGGCTTTAATCACAACGTCAAATGGAATACCTCCTATGAATTCTGGAAAAAAACCGCAACGGTTCAGTTGAGCGTCAACTATAATGGCCCAAGGGTAACCGTTCAAGGTATTGCACAGCGCAGGGGTCCTGTAGATCTTGCCTTTGAGAAAAAACTTGCAAACGGCAATTGGACAATCGGAACAAGAGTTACGGACATATTTAACCGCCAAGGTTTTTATTTCATAGTTGATCGCCCGGGTATTTACCAAACGGGTGAATTCAAATGGTTGACACGACGGGTTTATGTGTCAGCGGTCTATAAATTTGGAAAACTAGAAATTTCAAATAAAGGCAAGCAAATGAGCGGCGATG
>CAYPVA010000175.1:0-3852 GCA_964414045.1 uncultured Lishizhenia sp.
ACATTCACCCCTGCTGCTAACTTCTTCGGAACAACAACTTTCACTTACCAAGTTTGTGACAACGGTACTCCTGTACTTTGTGATGACGCTGTGGTAACCATTACTGTCAATGCAGTTAACGATGCGCCTATCGCTAACAACGACAACGCTACAACTGCAGAAGACACACCAGTTACCCTTAACATTACTACTAACGATACAGATATCGACGGAACGATTGTTGCAAATACTGTTGACTTAGATCCTACGACTTCAGGTATTCAAACAACATTAACTACGGCTCAAGGTGCTTGGTCTGTGACTAATGGTAACTTGACATTTACTCCGGTAGCTAACTACAATGGCCCGGCATCAATTACCTATACGGTGAATGACAACGGTGGAGCAACAACAAATGTGGCTACAGTAAGCATTACTGTAACTCCTGTTAATGATGCGCCTGTAGCGGTTAACAATACGGCAACCACTGCTGAAGACACGCCAGTATCTGTCAATATCGTGACTAACGACACAGACATCGACGGAACGATCAATGCAGCTTCTGTAGACCTAGACCCAACAACTGCTGGGCAGCAAACTACTTTAACTACGGCTCAAGGTGCTTGGTCTGTGACTAACGGTAACTTGACCTTTACTCCGGTAGCAAACTACAGCGGCCCGGCTTCTATTACTTATACGGTTAATGACAACAGCGGTGCTACTTCTAACGTAGCAACAGTGAGCATTACCGTTACTCCGGTCAACGATGCGCCAATCGCTAATAACGACCTCGCTACCACCAACGAAGATAGCCCAGTTGTCATCAACGTACTTGGTAACGATACCGACATCGAAGGATTGAACAACAGTTCTGTCACGATTACAGTTCAACCAACTAACGGAACAGTGAGTGTGAACCCTACCACAGGCGCCATCACATTCACCCCTGCTGCTAACTTCTTCGGAACAACAACTTTCACTTACCAAGTTTGTGACAACGGTACTCCTGTACTTTGTGATGACGCTGTGGTAACCATTACTGTCAATGCAGTTAACGATGCGCCTATCGCTAACAACGACAACGCTACAACTACTGAAGACGCTCCTGTGAACATCAATGTGTTGCAGAATGACACTGATTTAGAGGGGCTTAATCCAAGTTCGGTAACCATTACTGTACAACCTTCAAACGGAACAGTTACAGTGAATCCAATTACGGGTGTGCTTACTTTCAACCCGGCTCCAAACTTCTTCGGTACCACTACATTCACTTACCAAGTTTGTGACAATGGCTTCCCTGTACTTTGTGATGATGCGGTTGTAACAATAACTGTTGCGCCTGTCAATGATGCACCAATTGCCAACAATGACAACGCAACTACAAACGAAGATACTCCGGTCAATATTTCAGTATTAACAAATGATACCGATATCGACGGAACGCTTGTAAGCTCAACAATTGACTTAAATCCTAGCTTACCTGGTATCCAAACAAGCATTACAAATGGAATGGGAACCTGGACAGTTGTGGGTACTCAAGTACAATTTGTGCCTGCAGCTAACTTCAATGGTACTGCCTTCCAAGCATATGTGGTTAACGATAACGGAGGCTTGACTTCTAATATCGCCATGATTACCGTAACCGTAAACGCGGTCAATGATGCACCGGTTGTAGACAATGACGTAGCCAACTGTGCATATAATACCCCAGTAACTGGTGACTTAATTGATGCTGGAGATTTTGACATCGATGGCACTATGCTTCAAGCGAACACCAACCCAGTTTCTGGCCCTAGCCATGGAACAATCGTCATCAATCCTGACGGAACATATACCTATATTCCGGATAACTTCTACGTTGGTACTGATGTAGTCGTGGTTGCAGTATGCGATCAAGGCTTGCCTTTACCAGGTATTTGTATCAACGATACCTTAGTGATTACCGTTAATCCTTGTACAGCAAATGACCCAATTCAAGATTGCGATAACGACGGTCTTACAAATGCTGAAGAATTGGCATTAGGTACTGATCCGTTCAATCCTGACTCTGATGGTGATGGTGTACTCGACGGAACAGAAGTTGCGGATGGCACGAACCCAAGTAACCCTTGTTCATTGGTATTGGCGAGCCAGACTGTTGCACCTACCAATGCATGGTTGAACTTAGATTGCGACAACGATGGTTTAACAAACGGCCAAGAATTAGCACTTGGTACTGATCCATTCAACCCAGATTCTGACGGAGATGGCGTAACTGACGGCACCGAAGTTGCAGATGGAACCAACCCTAACAACCCTTGTTCACTCGTTTATGCAAGTCAAACACTTACACCAAGTTCAACTTGGTCAGGTTTAGATTGTGACAACGACGGCCTGAGCAACGGAACTGAACAACAACTCGGAACTGATCCAGCCAATCCAGATACTGATGGCGATGGCGTACTTGACGGTACTGAAGTAGCCGACGGTACTAACCCAACTGATCCGTGTTCATTGGTACTTGCAAGCCAAACAGTGGCGGTAAGTGCTACTTGGGGAAGTTTAGACTGTGACAACGATGGTTTAACCAATGACCAAGAAATCGCTGCTGGTACAGATCCATTTAATCCAGATTCTGATGGAGATGGCGTACTTGACGGCACTGAAGTTGCCGATGGCACGAACCCGATAGATCCATGTTCATTGATTTTTGCGAACCAAAATACCACGCCTTCCACAGCATGGGAAAACCTAGACTGCGACAACGATGGCTTGACGAACGGTACAGAAGTTGATTTAGGTTCTAACCCGAACAATCCTGATACAGACGGTGACGGTGTTGCTGATAATACAGAAGTTCAGGAAGGCACCAACCCTGCTAATCCTTGTGACTACAACTTTGTAAGTCAAACAATGACACCAAGTGCTGCTTGGGCAAGTTTAGATTGTGACGGCGATGGCGTAGACAACGGTACAGAAACAACCAATGGCAACGACCCTACTGATCCATGTGATCCGTTTGTAGAAGGCGGTAACTGTGACCCAATCATTGAAGTTCCTGAAGCCTTCTCTCCTGATGGAGATGGCGTCAATGAAACGTTCGTGATTGAAGGTATTGAAAATATCCCTGGTCAATCTATCATCATCTTTAACCGTTGGGGTAACCAAGTTTACAGTGCTAGCCCTTACCAAAATGATTGGAATGGGACCTCACAAAACAGCATGAATGTGAGTGGTGACCAATTACCTACAGGTACTTATTTCTATATCCTCGACACACAGACAACCAAATACGGTGTACTCAAAGGTTATATCTACCTCAAACGATAAGCAATTTAACAGACTTAGCTATGAAAAATAAAATCATATATATCATCCTTGCTAGTGCTAGTATTTTTAGCGCTAAAGCTCAGCAAGAAGCACACTTTACACAGTTTGCCGATAATCAATTGTTTGTGAACCCTGCCTATGCCGGAAGTAACGAAATACTCAATGCTACTGTTTTACATCGTCAACAATGGGTTGGATTTACAGGCGCACCTCAAACCTCTACTTTCAGTATGCATTCACCATTATCATACGAAAGTGTAGGACTTGGCATCACTATGGTGAGTGATCAAATTGGTCCATTGAGCCAAAACATGATTTACGGTGATTTCTCCTATACCCTCAAATTCAATAACCAAAGTAAATTGGCTTTCGGAGTGAAGGCGGGTATGAACGTAATCAACATCAATTCAAGTGAACTTTCTACCACTACAGAAAATGATCCGAACTTGATGAAAGATGTACGAAATCAAGTGAATCCGAACCTCGGGTTTGGTGTTTATTACCATTCTAAAAATTGGTTTTTTGGTGCCAGTACGCCAAAAATCTTTGAGAGTAGCTATGACC
>CAYPVA010000176.1:0-3849 GCA_964414045.1 uncultured Lishizhenia sp.
GAACCGTCGCTTCATATGATTCAATCAATCAATTTTTACTGCGCGATTTTGACACCCAACAAATACAATTAAGTGATCGAAAACAAATCAATATCGATAAAGTACAAATATTGGGTCCACAGGGCGAGCGCTTGGTGATTTCTGTTGCTTTTTCAGGGACAAAAAAAGGCACGCTTTATTTAGTCGTTCATCCTTATTTAGACATTCAACAACACTTCAGAATTCGAGATGTTGAATATGAACTAGAAACGAAGAGTGTTTTGTTGCATTCCGCCAAATGGATCTTAAATTCGAAGCTTAAAGAACAAATCGAAAGTAATGTTGATGTAGATTTAAGTCCTATGCTTAAAGAGAGTAAAGCTGCAATCGAAAAACAAATCAATGGAGAAATCACAAAAGGAGTTTGGCTTAAAGGTAATATTGATGAGTTGAGTATTCAAAATTTACTTTTAACTACTGGGCACTTAGTTGTTGATGTGCGCCTAACAGGGCAACTGAAACTAAAAATTAATTAGGCCGTACAAAGGTTTTGTGAAATTTATCTTTTGCTTTTGTTTGTTGCTGTTTATAGGTTCAGTCTATAGCCAGCGTTCTTTTTACAACAATTGTTCAGGTGCTGTTTTTGCCCCCACCGAAGGGTCTTTTACTCTTTCTTATCTTGGTACTAAAAAAGACAACAATATTTGGGTGGTTTTCATGGCACCTAAAAATGGAACTATTCAATTAAAGCTTGATGCTGTCGGATCATCCCTTGCTTTGTCGCGGGGGAAAGTACTCGTAAGTAATTCAGAAATATGCGACTTAGCCAACAGAAAAGAGCTTGCAATCGATAGTTTTTCATTTGAATTAAGGGGACAAGAAAAGGTAAATATTCAAGTAGAAAAAAATCAATATGCCAGTATTTGCCTAACGACAAATCCAGGACTTAAAGACAAAATCACATTTAATAGTCTTTTTCAAGCGGCGAACTCACAAGAAGAGGAGCACATTGTTAATTTAGTTTACGACAGGAGTTTACCATCTTATACCTTACTCATTCGCGACGAACAAAACTTAACGCCAATTGCAGGAAGAATATTTTTACAAGGTAGTCCTGAAATTAGCGGCTCATATTATGCATCTAAATTACAACTGAACCTGAAACAACCTATCAAAAAAGGAAGTATCAAAATAGATGCGCCAGGCTACTTTCCCGTTGAATTCAAGGATCGCCCCATACCAATGAATACACAACGGATAGATACAATCATACTGCATAAGTTTGTGGCTGGGCAAATTACGAAACTAGAACAAGTATACTTCGCTGCAGGCTTACCCGAGATAATGGAAGAATCTTATTTGCAATTAAACAGATTAAGGGACTTACTTATCCTCAATCCAACTATTTCTATAGAAATACACGGCCACGTAAATATTGACGAAAACAGCAGTAAAAAAGCGTTGAAACTATCAAAACAACGCGCAATGATGGTTAAAAAATATTTAGTAGACAATGGGATTTCTGCCGATAGACTTTATCCTATAGGATTTGGATCTAGCAAACCTATTTATGCAAAGCCCCTAGATGAAGAACAAAAAGAGGCAAATAGACGCGTAGAGGTGCTGATCAAAAAAACTAGCAACTAATTTTCGCCACCCTATTAGCATGACGACCGCCTTCAAATGCGGTGTTTAAAAACACTTGTACCATTTCCTTTGCGGCTTCTTCTGTAATAAATCGCGCTGGTAATGCAATGATATTTGCATCGTTATGTTGACGTGCTAATTCGGCTATTTCAGGAGTCCAGCAGAGCGCACAACGTATTGCTTGATGTTTGTTTGCTGTCATACTAATGCCATTCCCTGAACCGCACAATAAAATACCTAAAGAACCAGGTGTTGTTTCAATATGCTGTGCTACAGGATGTGCGTAATCTGGATAATCAATGCTATCTTCTGAAAAACAGCCATAATCTTTTACTTCGTAACCTAAAGAGGTAAGAAAAGAAATTAATACTTGTTTGGTTTGAAAACCGGCGTGATCTGAACCTATCGGAATTATCATGTTTTTTCGGTAAAGTTAACTACTATTTTAACTTTAAACTTATAAACAATTCAAATTAAGGGCGGGCTATAAGTCAATAAAACGGTATTATTTTTGAACGAGGGGCTAACTAAATAAGTTTAAAACATGTTGAAAATAACTGAAAATCAAATTTGTCTTATTCAAATAAAAATACAAGCTAAAACTTTTAGGACATAAGCACTATTTTTTAGAATTGTTTTTACAAAGTTTGTTAACGTATTACGAACTTTTTGTGAAGTAACAAACAGTAAATTTTATTCACTACACAGCTTATTACTCGATTGTTTATTAATATTTAAAGTTTTGAAACTAAAAAATTGTTTATATAATGTTTATATCCAAAGTGTTTTTTCACTTGCTAGTAAAACACAGAAAAATTATACACATTTAAACAACCCTAATAGTAGTAACAAATTCTTTAAAAATCTTTTAAAAGAAATATTTTAATCTAATTAAGAAGAGCTGAAGCTGTTAATTTTGCAGCAAGCAAATGAAATACTAGTTTTACCATATGCAAAGTTCATATCACCGACTTATTGATCAAATTGATGCTTTTATCAGAAAGTACTATAAAAATCAGTTGGTAAGGGGGTCTTTGCTTTTTACCTTATTTTTCTTGCTGGCTTTTTTGCTTACGAGTTCTTTGGAATTTTTTGGAAGGTTCCCAGTGCTTGTAAGAGGAATTTTATTTTTTGGTTTTATTGTTCTACAAAGCTATTTATTTATCCGATTTATCGGTATTCCATTGAGTCGTTTATTGTCTTTTGGTAAAAGAATTTCCCATCTTTAAGCCGCAGCAATAATTTGTTCTTTTTTTTCATATGTAGCAGATAAACTAAAAAACACTATTCAACTTCAACAAGAATTAGATACGAATATTGGAAACTTAGATTTGATTGCTGCTAGTATTTCTCAAAGGGCAAGTCAACTAAATATAATTTCATTTGAATCTGCTATACAGTATAAAGAACAACGTCAGTACCTAAAGTACTTGATCCCTGTTTTACTTGGTTTTTTAGGTGTAGCATTTTTCATTCCTCAAATTTTAACGCAAGGATCTAAACGTGTTTTACAGTATAGCCAAGAATTCAAAGAGCCAAACCCTTTTGTATTTACGATTAGTCCGTTACCAAAACAGCTTGAAGAAGGTAGTTCGCTCGACATAAAAGTAAAAGTTAAACCAGCCGAAGGTTTCAATAGTTTACCTAAGCAACTATATATCGTTCACGATCAAGGTAAGTATTTAATGAAACAAGTAAAGAGAAATACCTTCACTTATAAATTCTCTCAACTTCAGAAAACAACTTCCTTTTATCTCACCACTAATGAATTTAGTAGTGCAAAAAACTGGATTCGTGTAAACGGAAAGGCACTTTTGGGTACCCTTAGAGCGCATTGTTCTTTTCCAAGTTATTTGAATAGAACCGATAAAACAATTGAAAATACTGGTGATTTATCCTTACCTGAAGGTACAATTGTCAGGTGGGAAGTTGCTTCAAAAAACACCAGTAAGTTAGCTATGCTTTGGCAAAATAAACAAAAGAATTTAGACCCTATTTACAGTACATTTTCTACAGACTACCGCAATAGTGGTTATCAAAAATTAATTCTCACCAATTCACAATCGGGTAAAATAGATACCATTACTTCCCGAATTGAAGTAATTAAAGATGCACATCCCATCATCGAAATTCAAGAAGAGCAAGATTCTATTTACGATGGAAGAAAGTACTTTTCAGGTAGTATTTCAGATGATTACGGACTAAGTAGTTTAAAGTTTGTCT
>CAYPVA010000177.1:0-3791 GCA_964414045.1 uncultured Lishizhenia sp.
AGTCAGACAACGAAGTAATGAAGTTTTGTCAGTCTTTCATGACTGAACTTTTCCGTCATATTGGCGCTGATACAGATGTACCAGCTGGAGATATCGGTGTTGGTGGTCGTGAAATTGGCTATATGTTTGGTCAGTACAAGCGTTTGCGCAACGAATTCACTGGTGTCTTGACAGGAAAAGGTCGTAACTGGGGTGGTTCCTTGATTCGTCCGGAAGCAACTGGTTACGGAACTGTTTATTTTGCCAAAGAAATGTTGGCCACAAAAGGCGATTCTTTCAATGGTAAAATTGTTGCTGTTTCTGGTTCTGGAAACGTAGCTCAGTTTGCTTGTGAAAAAGCAACACAACTTGGTGGTAAAGTGGTTACACTTTCTGACTCAGAAGGCTACATCTACGACGAAGCTGGTATCGATGCTGAGAAATTGGCATGGGTCATGGATTTGAAAAATAACCGTCGTGGCCGTATTTCTGAATACGCGAAGCAATACCCAGGTGCCAAATTTGTAGCTGGTAAGCGTCCATGGGAGGTAAAAGCTGATATCGCGCTTCCTTGTGCTACCCAAAACGAACTCAACGGAGAAGAAGCCAAAGCATTGATTGCCAATGGTGTTCAGTGTGTGGCAGAAGGCGCAAACATGCCTTCTACTCCTGAAGCAATTGCAGCCTTCCAAGCGGCAAATGTTCTTTTCTCTCCAGGGAAAGCATCTAACGCTGGTGGTGTCGCTACTTCAGGTCTTGAGATGTCTCAAAACTCTTTGCGATTATCATGGTCAGCTGAAGAAGTAGACCAACGTTTGCATAGCATTATGGTTTCTATCCATGAAGCTTGTGTGAAATACGGTAAGGATGCCAATGGCAATGTAGATTACGTGAAAGGTGCCAATGTGGCTGGCTTCGTAAAAGTTGCGGATGCCATGATTGACCAAGGTTTGGTTTAATCTTTCATTCAATTTTTTGAAAAAGGTCTTCTCTGGAAGGCCTTTTTTTATTTTTGCATATGTCTTTGCGCAAAACCACACTTTTACTCTGTCTGATCAGTATTCAAATGCTCAACGCACAATATATGGTAGGTCTGGGTGCGGCCTTACATCGCTATGACCAAGTCTTGAGTGTCAAAGGCGTAAAGGCTTTGGATGCTGGGGGTTTGGGATTAGAATTGGGTTGTGGGGTAGAGCGAAGTTTACAAGGGGCTATAGCGCCTCAAATGGCCTTGTTTTGGCAAGCCCCATTGCCGACTAAAAACAGACACTACGCTTTTCATAGGCCATATTATACGCTGCGTTATCAATTTGATTTTCAAAAAGCTGGATTTTTAGATACTTATCATGGCATTTACGGTGGGGTGGGGTATGCTTTTGCTTTTAGTACCAAGCATAAGCTTTTACTTCAATTGAGTTTGGGTGCCGTGGTTGAATACATGTACCTTCCCAACACATCACGCCCACAGCTGCATTCCTTTTTGAATCCACAGGTGCAATTGAATTATTACTTTCGAAATCACTCCAAATGAAGTCTTATTATTTGTTGATGAGTGGTAAGTTAGGCTTGATATCAGGGGTCTTTTTGGGCTTCATGATATCTTGCAATAAGCAGGAAAGTTATCCGGATGTTCAAATTTTTGGCCATGCAGGAATGGGTATGGATATTGCCTACAGTATTTATCATGACAATTCGGAAGAGGCCATAGATCTAGCGCTTTCGCTACCATCCCTAAATGGTGTAGAGATGGATGTCCGAATGAGCAAAGACGGCACACTGTGGCTCTATCATGAAAATCACTTGGAAGCAAGTACTGATGGTATAGGTTGTGTAGCTGAGCTAAGCGATCAAGAACTAGAAGAAGTACATTATAAAAGCATCCATCAAGAAAATCTGGTGCGTTTAGACCATATCCTGACGAAACTCCGGGCAGGGCAAACCTTCATTTTAGATATCAAACACTGGAATGACTGCGCGCAAGCCTATTCGGATATGCAACGATTCAAAGATGCTTTATTGGCAATCCCTGACGAGCTCAAAGGCCAGCTTATTATTGACAGTTCTTATCCTTATTGGCTCGCTACACTATCTCAACAGTACAAAGTTGTATTTTCGACAGTTTCTTTTGAAGAAGGCTTTAAAAAATTGAAAGAAATACCATCCTTACACGGCATCATGATGCGCAGTAAGGATATCAGCGTTGAGCAAATTGCTCAGGTAAAAGAATTGGCAAAGACCGTTTATCTTTTTGAAATGCGCTCAAGTAAAATGCAAAGAGCTACCATGAAAAAAGCACCGACGGCAATCTTAGCTGATGATCCACGCGGTGCTTTAGTAATAAGAGATTAGCGCTAATGAGCAGGCTAATCAAGGTCAATAGGATGATTTATGCTTTGTAAAAAGGCAGCTTCACAACTTTGGCTTTCACGCCTTTTTCTCTGATTTCAATGAAAATTTCTGAATCAAGTGCTGTAAAGGCTGTGCTTACATAGCCAAGGCCAATGCCCACTTTCATGCTCGGAGACATCGTGCCGGAAGTTACTTTTCCAATAATATTTCCTTCAGCATCTAAAATAGGGTAGTCGTGTCTTGGAATGCCGCGATCAACCATTTCAAAGGCAACTAATTTTCTTGAAAGACCTTGTTCTTTTTGACTTTTCAAGAATTCAGCATCTGTAAAGTCTTTGGTGAATTTGGTAATCCAGCCCAAACCTGCTTCAAGTGGAGAAGTAGTGTCATCGATGTCGTTGCCGTAAAGACAGAAGCCCATTTCTAAGCGCAAGGTGTCGCGGGCAGCAAGACCGATTGGTTTGATGCCGAAGTTGGCACCCGCTTCAAAAACGGCGTCCCAAAGTTTTTCGGCATCTTCGTTCTTCACGTAAACCTCAAAGCCTCCAGAACCAGTGTATCCGGTGGCTGAAATCATGACATTTTCAATGCCGGCAAATGTTCCGTATTGAAAAGTGTAATAAGTCATGTTGGTAAGGTCTACATTTGTGAGGCTTTGCATGGCCGCTGCAGCTTTTGGTCCTTGAATGGCCAATAAAGAGTAGGCATCGGAAAGATTTTGCATCTCGACACCGAGGTCGTTGTGCTGAGAGATCCAGTTCCAATCTTTTTCAATATTAGAGGCGTTGACTACAATAAAATAGGCTTCTTCCGAGATGCGATAGATGATGAGGTCATCTACAATGCCGCCTTTGCCATTCGGCATGCAGCTATATTGCGCTTTGCCATCAAATAAGACACTGGCGTCGTTGCTACATACTTTTTGAATCAGTGCGAGCGCATTTGGACCTTTTAATAAAAACTCGCCCATGTGTGATACGTCAAAAACTCCGACGCCATTTCTGACTGTTTCGTGTTCGGCGTTCACGCCTTCATATTGAACAGGCATGTTGTATCCGGCAAATGGTACCATTTTGGCGCCAAGTGCAATGTGTTTTTGAGTAAGGGCGGTGTTTTTCATGTAGTTTATCCTTTAACGCGTTCAACGTAAACGCCGGTGCGCGTATCTATTTTGATGATTTCTCCGTTATCGATGAAAAGCGGAACTTTTACTTCTGCTCCAGTAGCAATGGTTGCAGGTTTCATGGAGTTTGTAGCGGTATCGCCTTTTACACCTGGCTCAGTGTAGGTCACTTCAGAGATGATATACATTGGCAATTCAATCACAAGAGGCGCTTCTTCCTCCGCGTGAAATAATATATTGACCACCATTCCTTCTTGAAGAAAACCTGGTTTTTCAACCATTTTAAGCGGAATATTTACTTGTTCAAAAGTTTCGTTGTTCATGAAAATATAGGCATCAG
>CAYPVA010000178.1:0-3791 GCA_964414045.1 uncultured Lishizhenia sp.
GCAAGAGCATCCGTTTGTTTATTGTAGATGGCAGCCCGTTTGCCGATGAAGAGGACGACGAACCAGATCCAAAAGCGGAAGGAATTGAGCATTTTAAGAAAGTGTTCATCAATCCGATCATCGAAGAGGAGAGTGGTGACAAATGGGCATTTCAAGAAGGATGTTTATCTATTCCAGGTATCCGCGAGAATGTCACGCGTCATGAAAAGTTAGTCATTACCTATTACGACGAAAACTGGGAGTTTCATGAAGAAACGTATGAAGGATACGCAGCAAGAATCATTCAGCATGAATACGACCATATTGAAGGAATTTTATTTACTGATCACCTGAGCCCGCTCAAGAAAAAACTGTTGACCAAACGCCTCGGAAACATCACCATTGGCGCCATCAATGTCGATTATAAAATGAGTTTCCCAGGACACAAAAAACAACGTTTAATATGAAAAACATAGGTGCATTTTTCAATTCAAAACTAAGCTTGGCTTTATTGTTTTTAACGGGTATATTTTTAACATCTTGTGGCACCAATGCTACTGAAAAAGGTAAAAAAGAAACGTTAAAAGAAGCCATTCAAACCTATGAAGATTCATTGAGCAAGTTGCAAATGGATCCTGAAAAAGCCAAAGAAATCACGAGCTTGGCTCAGATAGAGTTGGTCAACCGTTACAAAGCATACTTCCAAGCATTTCCACAAGACACATCAAGTGCCGATTACATTTTTAAAACGCACATGATTTACGAAAGTATGGCCGCTCCAAGAGAAGCACGCGCCTATGCAGACACTTTATTGCAGCGCTTTCCGAATTATAAAAACCGCACATTAGTCATTGAAAGTTTAGGAAGCTCCTATGACATCAATGAGCCCAGAGATACCGCAATGGTCCGTAAGTATTATAATTTATTGCTCAAAGATCCAAAGGTTGAATCCGCGAAGAAAAAGGATATCAAAGCGCGTCTTTCAAGACTCGACCTAACCTTTGAACAATACATCATGCAAAGTAATTAAGCAGCGATATCGTTCTGATTGTCTATCTCTTAACCTTTGCTCAGCGCCATAAAATCTTTGTAGAAATTGGGATACGATTTCTTAAGACAGTGCATTTCGTTGATCGCTTGTCCGTCTTCGCTTAATAGACTCGCAATGCAAATAGCCATGGCAATGCGGTGATCGTTGTGACTATTCAATTGCGCAAAAGGTAACTTACCCTTTCCCCAAATAGTGATTTGATCTTTATCGATCTCATAGCTGATATTCCAGGCGTCTAGGGCAGCACACATCGCAGTAAGTCGGTCAGATTCCTTGTTCTGAAGACGATGAATGCCTCTGATACTTGATTTATTTGTTGCGGCACATGCCAAAATGACTAAAACTGGAAATAAATCAGGATGGTCATTGATAGCGGTCTGAAAGCCCTTTGCTTCTTTTGCTTGCGTTACGGTGAGGACGCCATCTTCCCACTTGATTTCAGCTCCAAATGCTGAGAGAATTTTTAAGAGACCGCGATCGGCCTGCAGACTGTCCGCTAAGAGTCCGGACACGTGAATCGAGCCACTGATGGCTGCGCCAACCAAATGCGCTGCCACGCTGCTCCAATCACCTTCTATCACTGCATGATTGACCTGCAAATCTTGTGCGCCTTCAAAGTAATAGGTGCGCTCCTTCAGTTTATAAACAAAGCCAGCTTGACAAAGTGTTGCTAATGTCCAGTAAAAGTAAGGGGCACTCTTGAGGTTTTCAATAGTGATTTCCCAAGAACCTTTTATTTGAGAAGCCAACATAAAGAGGCCCGAAACATGCTGTGAACCCGAAGAACCATCCACTGTTAACTTAAAATGCTGAATAGTTCCTGAAATTTGCAATGGCAATTTCCCGTCGTCGTGTTGCACCACAAGACCTAAAGATTCGAGTGTATGGATCGTTGCCCAATGCGATCTGTTTAGTAAAGATCCGGTGCCATGAATGCTGTAGGAAGTCGCAAATAAATGCGCTACAAATGCTAAGGTCCTTAGGCCAAATCCGCTTTCGCCAATTTGGATATCAATAGAGGCGTTTTCAGATTGATAGGGCTCGACAAGAACTTGAGTACCTTCCAAACTAAGCTGGTGCTTCAATTGACCAAGAGCAGCGAGCATGGATAGGTTGTCGGCCGAATTGTCAAAATTTTGAATGGAACACTTGTTTTTAGATAAAGCGGCAAGTAATAAAAGGCGTTGGGCATGACTCTTTGAGCCCGGCGCATTTAAATGACCTTTATATTTATTTGCTTGAATGATCATGGTTGGTTTGGCTATTGACTGCCATTTGAATGCGCAAGGATTCTTCGTGCAGCATTTTGATCATTTGTTTGGCAAATTCTTCAGACAGGCCGCTATCGAGTGCTTTTTGTAAGTTAGCCTTAAGGGTTTCTTCCCAGCGTTGGGCTTGTAAAATATGCTGGTTATGCTGGCGTTTGTGTACCCCAATTTCTTTGGAGATCGCCATGCGTTGTTGCAATAAATTGATCAGAGAATCATCGATGATGCTCAGTTGTTCTCGGTATGAGGCCAAAGCATTTGCTTGAACAGCTGCCGGATTTCTGGGCTCTAACGCCTTGTAAATTTCTTTGAGTTGTTGAGGTGAAATTTGTTGTTTGGCGTCAGTCCAGGCTTTGTCTGGGTCAATATGGCTCTCGATCATGAGCCCGTCGTAATTCAAGTCAAGTGCCTGCTGAGATAGCGGCTGGATGAGGTTGGCTCTTCCACCAATATGAGATGGGTCCATGATGAGGCTGAGGTCTGGTCTTTCTTGCTTGAGGTCTATGGCAATTTGCCAATGTGGGTTATTGCGGTAATTGGTTTTTTCATACACCGAAAAACCGCGGTGAATGGCACCAATGACTTCAATTTGGTGTCGTTCAAGTCTTTCGATGGCACCTAGCCATAGTTTGAGATCCGGGTTAACCGGATTTTTAACCATTACCGGAATATTTTTGCCTTGTAGGGCTTCAGCAAGTTCTTGAACGGTAAATGGATTAACAGTAGATCTTGCGCCAATCCAGACCATATCTATGCCATATTTCAGGGCTAATTCGACGTGTTCGGCTGTGGCTACCTCGGTGCAGATTTTAAAACCGTAGGTCTTCTTGACTTCTTGCAGCCATTCTAGGCCGCTTTCTCCGACACCTTCAAATGCCCCGGGTTGGGTGCGGGGCTTCCAGATACCGGCTCTAAAATAAGACAGCGGAAGCCCAACAAGGGCCTCCGCTGTCGCTAAGAGTTGCGCTTGCGTTTCGGCCGAACATGGCCCTGAAATGAGTAGGGGCAGTTGGTCCTGACGCATGCGAATTATTTGGCGTAACTCACTGCGCGTTTTTCGCGAATGACGGTTACTTTGACCTGACCCGGGTAGGTCATTTCGGTTTGAATTTTTTGTGAAATGGTGAAGGAAAGTTCTTCAGCTCTTTGATCAGATACTTTTTCTGCCTCTACCAATACGCGTAACTCACGACCTGCTTGGATAGCGTAAGCACTACCTACACCTTCATAAGAAAGCGCAAGGTTTTCGAGTTCTTTGATGCGTTTGATATATGCTTCAACGATTTCTCGGCGTGCACCAGGACGTGCACCAGAAATGGCGTCACATACTTGAACGATCGGAGAAATAAGCGTCGTCATTTCGATTTCGTCGTGGTGGGCTCCGATTGCATTTAGCACATCGCCTTTTTCACCATATTTTTCAGCAATTTTCATACCCAGAATAGCGTGTGGCAATTCTGGCTCTTCGTCAGGAACTTTACCAATATCGTGGA
>CAYPVA010000179.1:0-3788 GCA_964414045.1 uncultured Lishizhenia sp.
ACGGTTCCTGCCCCATTATTGCTTGTACCAACATTTCCATTGCTATTGTAGGTATCAAAAACCATATTGTTGGCGCCATTTGATGTGCGATACCAAATAGTTGTACCTACATTGTTTTTAGCGACGTCATCCCACTTTAGATAAGATGGAAAAGGATTGCTCACCAAATTGAAACCATTGAAACTAGCTCCATTTGCAGTCAATGGCAATGTATACGTACCATTGTTAAGTGCTCCACCTGTAAATGTCAAGGTTTGATTCCCAGGCGTAAACGACCGCAAATAATGCCCACGACCAACAGTCAATGCCGTAGTATTGTCAGTAATCTCAACCCATGCCGCACTCGGCTCATCCCAATATTTCACAACATTTGCGCCGGCAGCATCTAGAATCGAACTCTGACCACCTGCAACAGGACTTCCCAAATACCAAAATCTACCATTCGGTGAGTTACCATTATTCCCACCCGTAACATTCTGCTTCACTTGAACAGTCCCTGTACCACTGTAGGTTGAACTAGCCCCTTGCACCAATGTAGCACCATCTTCAAGAATTAAGTTTCCGTTATTAGTGAGGTTACCAGTGAGGGTGAGTTCAGCACCAGTTTGCAGGGTTAATGAAGCTCCTGCATCGATTGTAATCGAACCAAAACTGGTAGTGGAATTGTTCGAAAAACTTGGATAATTTGTTAATCCAGAAGGAATAACAACACTCGAAGTCGAAGCTGGTATCGCCGCCGGACTCCAGTTATTTGCAACTGAAGGGTCATTTGAAGAGGAGCCTGTCCAATTTGGATTCTTTTGAATTGTAGCAAAGTCGATTAAGGCTCTTTTGAAAGTTGAGGGAGATTCAATTTTTACATATTTGGCATTGATATCATTAATAACAATAACCGCCTCTACATATGTATCACTCGAAGAAGTAATAGTTTGGATGACATTTCCCCAATTTACACCATCGAAAGAAATATAAATATTATAATTAACATTGCCATCAGTCGAACTCCACCTTCTATGCCAAAATCTTAATGATTCAATCCCTTCTGAAACAAATGGGGTGATTATGGCTTTTACTGAACCTGATGTATTAAATCTAACAGCTGAAGCGCCTTCATATTTATTTGTAGTTTCACGATACACATTTATTAGTTGCCAATTATTTACAGTATAATTGGAATAACCAGGCCCCCAAGTTGATGCATTAAATCCTTCACTTACCTGCCCCCACACTCTCCCACTAATCATGGAAGATAGCGCCAACAAGCATATAGTAGAAAATACTTTTAAAGTTTTCATAATCGTAGTTTTAGAGCAAAGGTCGTTTAGTAAATGCACGTTAAAATTATTGGATTGTTAATGTTATATCAAGAAATTCCTTACTATGATATTCACAATCATTAACGCGTTATCCACAATAAAAATCTAAGAAAATATAAACGTTAATCTATAACGTGGATTCCGCCTGTATGCACAAATAAAATACGCGTTGGTTCGCTGGTAGAATTCGTTGGATTGTTGAGTTGGGGGTCTTGTTTTTTTAGAAGGTCTTCTAAGGCGAAAAGGGCTTTGGCGGTGTAGGTGGGTTCGATCGGGAATTGTTGGGTGCTGTTGAAGGTGGAGGTGAAGTGCAGGAGTTCGGGGGTGGTTTTGGCATAGCCGCCGTGGTGGTAGGTGTCGAGGATGGAGACTTGCTTCCAATTGAATTGGAGGTGTGCAGTGAGTGGATTGTATTTGGCTGTGTAGGCCAATGATTGCATTTCAGAGAGGGAGTCAAAACCTTTGAGGACGGGCACTACAAAAAGTTGGGTAGTTGCTGGGATACTTGCCAAAATGCCCAAGCTTGTGGTGGTGGTACCTTGCGCAACGAAAACCGCATCGAAATGTTGCCCCTTGTTTTGGCCCACTGCTTCGGGGTAGATTTCAGTGCATGCCCAAATACCTTCTGGGTTTGCACCTCCTTCAGGTATGAACCAAGTGGCTTGATTCTCAATGGAATGAAGGCCGCTTTGGTGTTTGGTTTCGGTATATTTTGATCGGGAAATAAATTGTAAAGTCATTCCTAATTCAGAACAACGCTGAAGCAACGGATTACTTTTGGCATGAAGCTCTTCTCCCCTGACTATTCCAATGATTGGAATTCCAACTGCGTTTGCAGCAGCAGCGCTGGCTAAAAGGTGATTTGAGTAAGCACCCCCATAAGTGTTTAATTGTTGTGCACCTTTATCTATGGCTGTGCGGAGATTGCCTTCTAGTTTGCGCAATTTATTGCCTGAAATTTCTCGATGAATTAAATCATCTCTTTTGACGAACAATTGCGCATTCTTGTTGTTAGCATCTTGGAAGGCAAAGCTTTCTAATTGCGAATGACTTTTTAATTTTGCAAACCAACCTGACAACTGCAAATCCATGAGTGAAGATTTTTCTGGTTTTTCCAAGCGTGGAAATCTAAATGAAGAAGATTACTATTTGAGCGAAGAAGGCTATATAGTTTTTACTGAAGCGTATCATTTGAAGCGTGGTTATTGTTGCAAAAGCAACTGTAAACATTGCCCCTACGGTTATGATGTCAAGACACACACTGTTGGGCCAAAAAAAGAGCACTAATCGATGCCCTTTTCAGGATATTTCCCTTTATAATTTTTTAGAATGTCTTTGATTTTTTGGATGTCCGCATCTGCATCTCCGGAAGGCCAAACCAAACTGTGAAAACCGCCTGTTTTTGTAGCAAAATCAATATAAGCTACGTAAATAGGAACTTTGGCTTTTTCAGCGACATAATAAAAACCCTTCTTCCAGTCGGGGTTGTAACTTCTTGTACCTTCCGGTGAAAACACCAAATACATACTTTCATTTTCTTCGAAATATTTGACCGCCGTATCTGTGAGGTTATTTTTCTTGCGGCGATCAACTGGAATGCCTCCAATTGCCTTTAAAAACCATCCAAGTGGACCCACAAACAATTCTTTTTTCATGAGGTAACGGCCTTTTACTCCGTATTGATAAAAAGCCAAGCGCCCTAAAATAAAATCCCAATTGGAGGTATGTGGGCCAACTGCTACAACACATTTATGGATGCCTTCCGGCGGATTCGGATCGACTTTCCAACCGATTAACCAAAAAATAAATTTTGCAACGAACTTCATGCCCTAAAGATAAGCAATTCATCTTTCATCTATCTTTACACCATGAAGTTCTTCAAGGAAGTCATTTCTTTGTTTGTCATCTTGGCGCTGATCGGTGCATTTGCACTCTTGAGCCCTTTTCTTGTATTGCCGAAAAGCAGGGCTGCCATTGCCCCTGAATTCAAAGCACAAGACTTCAGCATGCAGCTCATTCCGATTCAAGTTATTCAAACCTGGATTCTAGAGCAGCAATCGGTTTCTAAAGATGTTGAGGTTCAAGAAACACTCAAAAAGTTCGCTAAGAAATTTCAAATTAAAAAAAATGTTGCGCTCGATGGCTTTCATTATAATCCATTTGGAGCCGTGGGTATTTATGTACTGGCACACCAACAACAGCGTTATACTTTTTATTTCTTAGCAGGGAAAAATGATAAACTTGGCTGGATTTCCGATAAGCACTTTGCGCACAAAAACGGTCTATTTATTTTTAACGAGGCCCCTGAAGATGTTCTTAAATCAGATTTTCAAATACAATTAAATAAAGCACGTTGGACCCAAAAGAAATTTGAAGCGCGCAAACTCAGATTCGAATTATCTCAAGCGCCGTATTTATTAGAATGGCACAAACATGGCTTTGCTTTGCACGTACCCAAAGAACAAGCCCAAA
>CAYPVA010000180.1:0-3787 GCA_964414045.1 uncultured Lishizhenia sp.
GGCAGTGCTTGTTGTTTTTTAGATGGGTTGAGCGCGTTGATCACTGTTTTTTGAGCACCTACCATCGTATAAAACTGCGGATTTGTGACTTGCATCATTTTCTCAGCATCGTTAATGTCCAAACCATTGGAAGCTTGCTCATCTGTATAGACCACAATTTGATCTGATTTTTGGCCTTGCAATAGGTTCATGCGGATGAAAAAAGCAGGGCCACCGTTGCTAGACTTCAAGCCAGCTACCGAACTATTTTCTGAAACAAAGTGTGACCTACCAATATTGTCAAAGGTGAGGCTAGCTGCTTGCCCGTAATTGGCTACACGCACCCAGAAAGACTGCATCGGCGGTATATATTTGGTTAAAACAACGCTACCTACAGTTGTTCCTATACCACTTGCATTAACTGTACCAAAATTCATATTTGAGCCGTCATGAGTACGATACCACATTGTTCCACCTACATTTGTTTTTGTAACGCTAGTCCAATCGAGATAAGATGGGTAGGGGTTGCTCACAAGGTTAAATCCTGTAAAACCAGCGCCCGTACTTGTTAAGTTTGATGTTGTGATGGCGCCATTATTCATTGCACTTCCGGCAAATGAAAGTGTGCTGTTATTGGCCACTTGACAATAATATCCTTGCCCTACATTGAGTGCAGTACCATCATTGGTAATTTCAACCCATTGATTATTTGGCTCATCACGGTATTTTAATACATTCGGCCCACCTGCATTATAAGCGGTTGAAAACGCACCAACAACAGGGCTACCCAAATACCAGAAACGGCCATTTGGAGTACCACCACTGTTTGTTCCGGTGATGGCTTGTTCTACGACGTATGAACCCGTTCCAGAAATCGTATTTGAACCACCATGGAGAATCGTTGCACCAGACTTCAGGTTGAGTGTTCCGTTATTTACTAGTGCACCATTGAAATCAAATTGCTTGTTGGGCCCAAGGGCAAGGGTTGCTCCATTGGAAATTGTTACTGCATTGAATGCTTTGTTTTCGTTAAATTGAAGCGTGCCTCCATTTACGGTAGTGGAACCTGTGTAGCCGCAGGCAGCAGAAAGCGTAAGAACACCTGCACCTTCTTTGGTAAGACTGACGTTGGTGCCGTTCAATGCATTGGCATAGCTTGTATTCGCACTGAAATTTAAGGTTAGGTTTCTAGTATTGGGCACTGTAATAACACCAGAACCTGCTAGCGCCGATCCTTGCAAGAGTAAATCACCTGTTGTTGAATTTGATGCCGTTAAATTTGCGTTTAAGGTAAGAATCCCACCGTAAATGGTAATTGGCCCATTGACGCTAGCGGCATTTGTAATTGTTATATTTCCTGAGTTTGATACTTTACCTAGCGTTAGACCAGTAATTGTATTTGCAACCGCAAGATTCGCGCTCGGATAGTTAAATGTACTTGCAAAAGAATTACTTGTAGGCTCTATGGTTAACATTCCATTACTTGTAATGGCTGCCGTTCCTAAAGAGTAGGAGTTGCCTTTAATTGTTATAGGGAAAGCATGGCTGGCACCTCCAATTGTACAATTTGTACTTAATGAAATGGCTTCACTTCCAGTGCCAGCACCAGCATAGCCCGTTAGCGTTATTGGGCCAGAACTTGCGCTACCAATAGTTGCATTATCAATAGAAATTCCATCGCTGTTATCAGTTCCATTGGTTCCGTTTGTCCCAGTAATATTTATGGCTCCACCAGCAGTAAAAATACTTGAACCTGATATTATTACAATTCCTCTAAGACCAGCAGCAGTATTCTGCCCACCGGTTCCGCTGATAGTGATATCACCACTGCCACCTGTCGACAATTTTGAATTGTTAATCATACAAAATCCTTGGCTATAACTTCCTGTACCAGCACCTCCACCGTAGCTATTTACTGTAATTGCACCACCATTAGATGTCACCCAAGCACTGATTCCATCTAGATAAATACCATGACAGCTCGAAGTTGTCCCATTTGAAGCTAGCCCCCCATATCCTTCAAGATAAATAGTTCCGGTTCCGCCAGCCTCTACCAAATTAATAATGTAAACACCATGATTCGCACTTTGAGTAACACCACTTCCACCTCTACCGATCAAAGATATATTTCCGTTATTACTTGTTGTAAGAGCAGCTGAAATTTTAACCCCAACACTATTCTGAGTAAGAAAACTACCTAAATCTGCATCAAATAAAACATTTCCAGCAGCACTTAATGCAGCGGTCAGGTCTATTGTACCAGCATAAACATTGATAGGGCCATTAATTGCAAGCGTGTAAGTGTGATCAATCCAAATAGGTTGGTTATTAGTTACTTTTCCAAGTGTTAATCCACTTATACCATTGGCATCTTGGTCAATATGAAACCACTTTACACGTATATCTTGACCAAATGATGAAAAGTTAGGTTCAAAAGTGAAACTTCCTGTTCCATTAATATATGGTTTGTCTGTATTGTTGGTCACAACCCAATTCATGGTAGATCCTCGAATAATGGTATTTGCCGAACCAGGATTAAGGGTTAAATAATCAAGTTCTAACGTCCCGGTATTATTGGCATCAGAATCTGAATTGATGGTAATGTTACCGTTATTTGTGGAAAATGTAATTCTAGTGGTTCCGGCTCCGTCTAATGAATTAAAATCTCTTGTAGCGTTAATTGTGAGTGCTTTTGTAGTACCAGTTACGGTAATGTTTTTTCCAATATTTACATCTGTTCCAGAGATTACTAAATTTCCGGAAGTTGAAAGAGGTGTATTTGTATAAACTCCCACTGGTACTATACTTGTTCCGTTATTGATTCCTGAAATCGTCAAGTCACCAGAGGTAGAAAGGGCTCCCGTATTGGCAATTTCAGTAATGTAACTCGGGTCTGCGGTTACACCACTAAGAATGGAACCATTGATGGAAATATTTCCACTTGTTGATACAACATCGGAAGTACCCATAATATTTACTGCACGTGTACCGCTTAAAGTATAGGTAACGTTGCTTGCAATGATTCCCGTAATTGTAATGTTACCTGTAGTCGTTGTTAAATCAGAATCATTAATGCGTACCGCGCCATAAGTATTATCCTGAGAAGGATGAGAATAGCCGTAAAGGGTTATGTTACCGGCGCCCGTATTGATATTTGCGCCGAACATTTGCATGGCAGGCATAGTCCCATCATACGAAACAATATTTGTAGTAAAAAAGTCCCCTCCTTTAGTAACTAAATTTAAATTACCCAATTCAACTCTAGCCGAATAACCAGAATTTTGAGAACGCATGTAGATGGTAAAATTGAGTGGCTGAAAAGAACTTGTTAGACTCAATCCAGCAGAAAATACTACCTCAGCTGGAGAGGCGGTTGTTCCACTACTTTCTAGTGTGAGGTTAACCGGATTCAAATTTTGGGTAACGCTGATACTTGAATTAAAATAAAAGCTTCGGGGGGCAAATAAGTTGACATGCTTACCCAGATTTAAATAATATTCAATTACTGAAGGATGAATATTTGCACCTAAGCCAGTAACACTTATAGTTACCGTACTGGTATTCGTTCCTGTAACAGAAAATTGATTCGTCGCTCCAGTAAGACTCGTAGATCCTGTTGAAATAATAGTCATACTCGTAGCAAAGACTTGCAAAGTAACAAGTGCTTGTATTGCAACACAAAATAGTAGTTTTCTCATTTGATAATGTTTGAATTTTACTTGAACAACCTAAACCCTTTCAATGACATGAGTGGGTTTTGTTTTCATCTTCTTAAATGTTTTACTTTAGAACTTTGCTTACTGCTGAA